>JANPMI010000001.1:0-2209 GCA_031422725.1 Chitinophagaceae bacterium
TTTTTCATGCCCGAACAATTCACTTTCTATCAGCTCTGTTGGAATAGCTGCACAATTTACTTCTACAATAGGGCCTGTAGCTCTGTTACTTTTTTCATGCACCCACCTGGCTACTAATTCCTTTCCTACCCCGTTATCACCTGTAATTAATATCCGGGCATCTGTAGGTGCCACTTTATCAATCGTATCTTTTATTTTTTTTATGGGTGATGATTCTCCAATCATTTCCTGGACCTTGCTCACTCTTCTTTTCAGTACTTTGGTTTCTGTTACCAAACTGCTTTTGTCCATCGCATTGCGGATGGTAATCAGCAGCCTGTTAAGGTCGGGAGGTTTGGAGATATAATCATAGGCACCTTTCTTTACGGCTTCTACTGCCGTTTCAATATTACCATGCCCGGAAATCATGATAATCGGAACATCAGGATTTATTTCCCCTGCTTTTTGTAAGAATTCAATGCCATCCAATTTTGGCATTTTAATATCGCATAAAACCAGGTCGTAGGTCTTTTCTTTAAATTTTTTCAGGCCCTCCTCTCCATCAGCAGCTTCTTCAATTTTATATCCTTCAAATGATAATATTTCGGTCAGGGTTTTCCGGATCGCTTTTTCGTCATCAATAATCAATAAATCTGCCATTGAAATTTCTTTTAGGAACGTAAAAATAGTTGAAAACTGCCGGTTATAGGTTTCGGGTTTGTGGCAGCCTGTCCGTTAGGAAGGTTCTGAGTTCAGCACTAACCTTAAAATTTATTAAAGAAAGAAAAGGTTGGGGTGTTTAAAAGTAGAGGCCGGGTAGAAACCCAGCCTCGTTTTAAAATCCAATATCCTATGAAAAACCGTGGTAAAGATGCAAAGAAATAATCAAAACGTTGCTCCTCAACCGTAATTATTTTTAAAAATACCCCGAAAGGGTTATAGCGATAAGCTGTGATGGGTAAAAATTTGACCAAATATAAAAAATCCGGTTCTGCCGGATCTGTTATTAATGAAAGGGAAATGATGAAATGTCTTTTATTTCTTCTGATACATTACTTCTTTTACCAGTTTCACTGTTCTTGGTACATCCGGCAATGCTGCGGCAACAAGATTGGGAGCATAATGAAGCGGAGCATCTGCCGCAGTAATGCGCCGTATAGGTGCATCTAAGTAATCAAACCCTTCTTTTTGTATCCGGTAAGTAATTTCAGAAGAAACAGATCCAAAAGGCCACTGCTCTTCTACTATCACCAGGCGGTTGGTTTTCTTTACACTTTCAAGAATCGTCATCCAGTCAAGCGGCCGGATAGTGCGGAGATCAATAACTTCAGCGCTGATGCCTTCCTTTTCCAGCTCGGCGGCTGCACCTAAGGCCACTTTCATCATTTTATTAAATGATACAATTGTTACATCACGGCCAGCCTTCTTTATATCTGCTTTCCCCAGTTCTATATAATATTCTTCGGCAGGCACTTCACTTTTGTCACCATACATCTGCTCACTCTCCATGAACATAACCGGATCATTTTCGTACCGGATGGCTTGTTTCAGCAAACCTTTTGCATCGTACCCGTTACTGGGCGAAACCACTTTAATTCCGGGAATATTGGCATATAAAGATTCGAAGGCAGTGGAGTGTTGGGCTCCCAATTGACCTGCTGAACCACTTCCTCCCCTGAAAACAATAGGACATGAAATTTGTCCGCCGCTCATTGCCAGCATTTTAGAAGCTGTATTAAGAATTTGATCTAAAGCCAGTACAGCGAAGTTCCAGGTCATATACTCGACAATAGGGCGAAGGCCATTCTGTGCAGAGCCAACGCCAACTGCTGTAAAACCCAGTTCCGAAATCGGGGTATCAATCACTCTGCGGGGGCCAAACTCAGCCAGCATACCCTGGCTCACTTTGTAGGCACCATTATATTCAGCCACTTCTTCTCCCATCAGGTACACCCTGTCGTCCCGTCTCATTTCCTCACTCATTGCTTCACGAAGGGCATCCCGAAATGCAATTGATCTTCCCATTTTGTAGTACTCTTTTTTATTAGTAAGCCCTCCTTCATCCTGCCTCCGGCAAAATTTTGATGGGCCGGCAAAATTAAGTTACAGGCCGGATACTACCTAAAAATGAAATAGCCTGAACAGGATGTACAGGCTATTAATATCATTCTATTTATTTGATTTAAAAGAGGCAGTCTTTCACCAAACGCTGCATGGAGGGTGAGTTCAT
>JANPMI010000002.1:0-3676 GCA_031422725.1 Chitinophagaceae bacterium
GGAGTTTGTCGTTACGATCCTTCAGCCGACAAGACAGGAGGAAAATCAATCACCCATTTTACAACTAAAGACGGGCTGGGCAGTGATGCTGTTCAATGTATGTTAGAAGATAAAGTAGGGAACATTTGGGTTGGCGAAAGGGCAGGAAGTGTGTGTCAATACAATTCAACCACTGGAAGGTTTACAAAAGTTAACGGAACTTGTTTTAGTAGTCAAATTATGAATATTCTAGAAGTTAAAACTGGAAACATTTGGTTCGCTAATTTGTATGATGGTCTGTGCCGGTATGACCCTCTTAAAGAAGAATTTACACATTTTACTGAAAAGGATGGTATTTGCAACAATAATGTTACCTGTTTATATG
Organism: Chitinophagaceae bacterium; assembly: GCA_031422725.1. Classification (GTDB taxonomy): domain Bacteria; phylum Bacteroidota; class Bacteroidia; order Chitinophagales; family Chitinophagaceae; genus JJ008. The sequence goes on from JANPMI010000002.1 coordinate 365, forward strand.
AGGATAAAACGGGAAACATATGGTTCGGCAGCGACTCAGGTAAAGCAGGCACACAAGGCGGAGGGCTTTGTCGGTATGACGGAAAGTCGTTTACTCAATTTACATTTAAAGACGGTCTTGGCAATATAGATGTTTGGACTATAGTTGAAGGTAATGACGGAAACATTTGGGTTGGTACAAGAGGTGGATTGTTTCGTTATCATTCTCCTTCTGGCAGATTTGTAGATTATACGCACAAACTTAATAGGTAAACATTGAGAAACAATAAAACAACATTTGGTGCCAACTACAAACAATTCTACCATGAACAAACAGGAACACGACCGCATAACAGCACCTACAAAAAATTGGCGGTTCAGTGGTTAAATGATGATTGGTACTTCATATCAAGTGCAGTGCAGGCAGACCGTTTTGTGCTTTGAAATCAACAACTTCTTGTAGCTGCTAACCGTCAGGTTGTGAAAAAACTCCGTTCTTCACAACCAATAGCCCCAGTTAAGCGGCATATAAAATTATGAATCAATTAAACGGAATATACGCTCAAAATAAAAAGGCTGCAATTTCCAGTTCATAAGAAGCAGGCAGTGAAATGGCAGCGTTAGGAGCCGGATTTGATCGAAGTCTCCAGGCTTTTCGGTATTTTGGTTACCAGTTTTTGAGTGTGATCATCAAATTAAGTACCAGCTTTCCGCACAACCACTACAATTCCACATTAAGTTTGCACTCTGTCTCTAACGGGCGTGAAGAACGAATGCCATTCTGATAACCGTAGAGATATATTTTAAGAAACAGCCTGGGATGAAACGAAGGACGACCTTCCACCTGGACATCTTTCAATTGAAACCCCAACTTTAAAAGATCCATTTTCTCCGCAAAGGCATTCAGGAACCGAACGGGATCATCTGAAGCAATCAGTTCCTCGAGGGAACCAAAGGAAAGCTGAAATTGGTCGGCTGGGGTTATATGCTGCATAGATGTTGCTTTTGTATCAAATTTACACAGTTACGGCATTCAATTTCAGGATAATTATTAGAAATATTAAACAATTATTGGAGGAAATTTGTATTTTCACAGCCTGACGTTACCTGCAAGCATAAAAAAGACCTCACATAATTTAAGATAAAAGGTATGTTAAAAGTTGAAAAATATTTTGAAGCTATTGGTTTTGCAGGTGATGACCTGCAGAAAATATTAAATGCGTTTAAATTAGAGAAATTCAAAAAAAATGATTTTGTTGTAGAAGAGGGTAAGACAAGCAGATATATGGGATTTGTAGAAACCGGTATGTTTCAATATTATGTTATTCAAGACGGGGAAGAAAGAACCTACTATGTATCTATCGAAAACACTTTCTTTGCTTCGGTGTTAAGTTTTATTAGCGAAACACCTTCATTAGAGAATGTAAAAGCACTGGTTGATGGCAGCATAAGTATGATTAGTAAAACAAATCTAAAAATGTTGTTGAATGAAATCCCTGCTTTTAAGGACTTTTATATTAGTTTACTGGAAGTCACTCTTTGTGGAATTGATGCCAGTCGCTATGACCTGATTGTATTAACAGCAGAACAGCGGTACGAAAAAATGCTGAAAAACGAACCACATCTTTTACAGCAAATACCACTACAACATTTAGCATCTATGCTTGCCGTTACACCACGCCACCTGAGTAGAATAAGAAGTAAAATACGTTGATTTTCATTTTTAGACATTTGTCTAGTAGATTGATTTGGGCTTGAAATACTTTTGCTTCGTAAACAAAAACAAATTACGATATGCAAAAAAATCTTCTTTGGGCTCTAATGCTTGTTATGACAAGTACAGCCTTCGCACAGGACAAGTTTCCTAAAAACACGTTAAGTATTAATGCTTTTAGAAATCCTTCTATCGGATTGGAATACCAGCGTAATCAAGTATCTATTCACGCAGGGTATTACATTACTGCGTTTGAAAGTGGTGTAACCACTAAATTTTTGAAAGCAGGTTTAACCTATTGGTTTCTTCCTGTTGGCAAAAAAGAAATTCCTTCCTCCTTTTATGCAGGCGCATCTTATTTAAGAGGAATAAATCTTGATTACAAAAATGAAAATGCCTTGGCAATGGAAGCAGGCTTTCGTTGGTATGTTTGGAAGGGGTTGAACTTAAGAATTGGCGTAATTGCTCTTGCAGCCGATGGAAAAGACTTGAAAATAAACCCAACACCTAGCATTAGTTACTCATTCAAATTTTAAATAAAATTGTATGAAAACAATATTAGGAACCGGGCAATTGGGACTTGCCATTATGCAATTGCTGCTGGAAAAGAACCCGAACGAAAATATTTTGTTAGTAAACAGAACAGGAAAACTGAACATACCAATTCCGCAAAACGTACAGTTAACAGCCGCAGATGTTACATCCAAAACAGCTATGAAAGCAATAGCCGGCAGGTCTGAAGTAATTTTTAGTTGCACAGATATGCCTTATGATAAATGGGCAGCTTTTTATCCGGCAACGGCCAATGCACTGGCGTATGCATTAAGCGAAACCAATACAAAGCTGGTTTTTGCAGATAACCTATACTCATACGGCAATGTTGCAGGAAAAGAAATGAATGAACAAATGCCGCATTCAGCTAAAACTAAAAAGGGCAAAATAAGAGCAGGGGTTATAAATACCCTGCTCTACTCTGGCGAACCATTTAACAACAGGGTAGCTTTTGTAAAAGCTGCAGATTTTATTGGTCCACGAATTCACAAAGGTATATTCGGTACAGACTTTCTGCATAGTGTTTACCATGAAAAAACAGTAAGGCTGTTTGGAAATATAGACTTACCGCACACATTCACTTATATAAATGACTTTGCAGCAGCGATGATAAACATTGGTGCCGCCAATGACACATTTGGACAGATATGGCATGTGTCCAATGCACCTCCATTAAGCTTAGATAAATGGGTACACTTGTTTGAAGTGGTTACCAACAAAAAAATAAAAAAATCTGTTACGCCAAAGTTTATCATCAGAATCGCTGGATTTTTTAATTCTTTCATCAAAGAACTTTATGAAATGGCTTACCAGTTTGAATATCCATACCTGGTGAACCATGATAAATATGTCAGCCGATTTGGCAACCATATTACGTATCCATCAGACATCGTAAAAGAAACGGTTGAATGGTACTCGTCAATCCCAAAAAATAATTAAGAAAATAAGCAGTTGGTGCATTTATGGACAAATGTTCTTGAACGGGAATTTGTCTTGATACCCCTTTGCATTATCAAACGAAAAAAATAAAACAAAATGAAAAGTAATAACAAAACAATAGGGATCTTA
>JANPMI010000003.1:0-9851 GCA_031422725.1 Chitinophagaceae bacterium
TTTCTTTAAACCCACCTTTTACATCTATCAGGTTATCAAAACCTCTTGCACGGAGTGTAGAATTAAATATCATTGAACGGTATCCACCTGCACAATGCACATAGTAGGTCTTGTTTTTGTCAATCTGCGCCATGCTTTCGTTGATGAAATCCAAAGGTGCATTTTCAGCATCAACGATATGCTCACTCTGGTATTCACTTTTTTTACGAACATCCAATACATTCACTTTTTCTTTACTCATAATTCCAGCTAACTCATCTGCACTGATAGATAGAATGTGGTCAACTTCTTTACCAGCATTTTTCCAGGCATAGAATCCGCCTTACAAATAGCCGATTGTAAAATCGTAGCCAACTCTTGCTAATCTTGTTATTACTTCTTCTTCACGGCCTTCGTCAGTTACTAATAATATTTCTTGCTTGATGTCTGGAATCATTGCACCCACCCAAGGGGCAAAACTTCCATCAATACCAATATTAATAGAGTTAGGAACAAATCCTTTGGCAAATGTGTGTGGATCTCTTGTATCTAAGACTAATGCACTTGTTTCATTGGCAGCAGCTTCAAAAGCTTCGGGGCTTAATGCATGCTGTCCTCTTTCCAATACTTTATCAATGCTTTCATAACCTTGTATGTTCAGCATTACATTCAATGGAAAGTAAGCAGGTGGCGCAGTCAATCCTGTAGTTACTTCTTTAATGAATTCTTGTTTGGTCATATTGGCCCGCAGTGCATAGTTTGTTTCTTTCTGATGACCGAGGGTATCAGTAGTTTCCTTGCTCATATTTTTGCCACAGGCACTTCCGGCACCATGAGCAGGATAAACAGTAATATCATCAGCCAGCGGCATTATTTTATTGCGGAGTGAATCAAAAAGATAACCGGCTAATTTATCCTGTGTTAAATCAGCTACTACTTTTTGTGCCAGGTCAGGGCGGCCTACATCACCAATGAACAAGGTATCGCCGGAAAATAAAGCCATATCTTTTCCGTTTTCATCTTTCAAAAGATAAGAGGTGCTTTCCATGGTATGACCGGGTGTGTGCAATACTTTTAATGTTACATGGCCTATTTTAAATTCTTCACCATCTTTTGCAATATATGCTTCAAATGCAGGGTTTGCATTTGGGCCGTACACAATTGGAGCTCCTGTTTTTTTACTAAGGTCTAAATGACCGCTTACAAAATCAGCATGAAAGTGAGTTTCAAAAACATATTTAATTTTTGCATTGTTGCGTTCTGCCTTTTGAATATAAGGTTCCACTTCACGCAGGGGATCAATGACAACTGCTTCGCCGTTGCTTTCAATGTAGTAAGCACCTTGTGCTAAACAGCCGGTATATATTTGTTCTACTTTCATATTATTTATTTTATTTTTTTTTAGTGAATGTCAAATTTAGGATGCTGAATAATGCTGTACTGTGACATCAATCACAATTAATGCCCACCACCGGGGAAGAATAATTCTTTAACAATTATGTAAATACCCATCACCAGTACAAACCAGCCAAAGCCTTTTTTGAGCTTATTCCCATCAATTTTTTTACTGAGTATATCACCAACAAATATACCTGCAACCGCAATGGCTGAAACGGTTAGTAATAATTTCCAATCCATAGTATATTGTGATAGGTCTCCTGTAAAACCGATTAGTGATTTGGTGGCAATAATGAGCAGCGAAGTGCCTACTGCCTGTTTCATTGGGAGGTTACTCAATAATACTAATGCAGGAATGATAAGGAAGCCGCCACCTGCACCAACGAGGCCGGTTAGTATGCCAACTACAGCACCTTCCAGTACTATCACCGGGTAATTAAATTTTTGCTCCCCATTTTCGGTTGCTGCTTTTTTCTTTTTATCCTTAATCATGGATATGGATGCAAAAACCATAAGAATGGCAAATAAAACCATCATCAGGATACTTTTGGTTATTACAAAATCTCCGATGGTGAATACTTCTTTGGGGATTTGCGGAACGATAAATTTCCTTGTAGCAAAAACGGCTGCAATGGAAGGGATACCAAAAATCAGGGCTGTTTTCAGATTCACCATTCCCTGCTTATATTTTGGAAAAACACCAACAAGACTTGATAAGCCGACAATAAATAATGAGTAAGAGGTAGCCAGTACTGGTTCCACCTTAAAAAGGTACACTAATACTGGCACTGTAAGTATGGAACCCCCTCCTCCAATAAGACCGAGTGAAACACCAATAACAAGGGATGCGATATAGCCGATGATTTCCATGTAACTTATTTCCGCAAGATTAGACGAAAGACCTTTCTCACAATGTGACAGAAATCACAGCTGCACCAGCTTCTACATTAACTCAATCATATTGCGATGAAGCTTTACCAGGTTTCGCTGTTCCATTTTTTTCAGAAGCCTCGAAATAACTTCCCTTGAGCTGTTCAAATCATCTGCAATCTGTTGATGTGAAAGTTCCAATGTTTTTTTTCTTGTTTTATCAGCATGTCGTTTCAGATAAAATTCTAATCGCTCATCCATATTGTGGAAAGCAATATTATCAACCACGGATAACAATTCATCAAACCGGCTGCGGTATGTTTGAATAACGAACTGATACCAGCTTTTGTATTTATTCATCAGGTCATCCATTAATTGAACAGGAATCATCAGCACTTCTGTATCTTCTTCTGCCTTTGCCATTATTTCACTTGTTTCAGATTGAATGGCGCAAATCATAGATACTGCACAGGCCTGACCGGGGCCCAGGTAATACATCAGGAATTCGCCACCATCATGGTTTTCCCTGTATATTTTTATCTGACCCTGCAATACCAATGCGGTTGATTTAATATACTGACCAGTCCGCATAATAATTTCTCCTGCTTTAAAGCTTCGCTGCACCGCTTCTTTTTCTATCACTTCTATTAAGCCGGGCTCAAATTGCGGGAAGATTTTTTTCCAGTCCATAGAACGAGTTAATTATCCAAAACTTTTTCCATCTGCATACTACGGCTGCCTTTAATAAGTAAGTAAGTGTTTTCAAACTGTTGTTGCTGCAGCCATTTTTTTGCTTCTGTTGAGTTGGAAAAAGAAGTGAAGGGATGTTTAAATTTTAAAAAATCCCCGCCTACCAGTACTACCTCTTTCCAGTTGCCTTTTTTTATTATATCCACGATAGCTTTGTGTTCATTTATACTTTCTTCCCCCAGTTCAGCCATGGCACCCAGCAGTATTACTTTATCTTTTACAGGCAGTCCGGCAAAATTTTCTATTGCCACCTTCACACTGCTGGGATTGGCATTGTAAGCATCCAGAATAATTTTGTTGGAACCTTTCTCCAATAATTGTGAGCGGCTGTTGGAAGGGGAGTAGTTTTCTATTGAGGATTTTATTTTTTCATCGGCTACGCCAAAATGTTTCCCCAGTGTAACAGCAGCCAGCACATTCGGCAGATTATATTCTCCCACTAATTGTGTACGGATTGTTGTTGGTTCTATCCCCAATGTTATTGCTACTTCAAGGTAAGGGTCACTTTTTTTCACCCTGCCAATTACATGGGCATCGTCTTTTGTTCCATATTTTATAATACCGCTGATACCCTTGCTCATATCCCGCAGGTAATCATAATCCCACATGACGAAAGCAGTACTGATATTTTTCTTACGCAAATAATCATACAATTCACCCTTGCCTTTTTTTACACCGTCAATGCCACCAAAGCCCTCCAGGTGAGCTTTGCCGCAGTTTGTAATAAGGCCATACCCGGGCTGTACATATTCGCAATAACCGGCAATTTCTTCAATATGATTGGCACCCATTTCAATTACAGCAATTTCAGCATCACCTTTAATCTTTAAAATAGTAAGGGGTATGCCAATATGGTTATTGAGATTACCTTCTGTTGTATAGGTTTTGAAAGAAGAAGACAGGACAGCATGAATTAATTCCTTGGTAGTTGTTTTCCCATTACTGCCGGTAATGGCTATAAATGGAATAGAAAATTGCTCCCGGTGATGTTTGGCTAACTGTTGCAGGGAGGTTAGTACATTGTCAACTAAAATAGTTTTACCGGGTATTTCAAATGCTGCTTCATCAATTACTGCATAAGCTGCTCCGGCATCCAGTGCCTGTTGTGCAAATGAGTTGCCATTAAAATTATCTCCCTTTAATGCAAAGAAAATATCACCTTCTTTCAGTTTTCTTGAATCAGTTTGAACAGAGGGATATTGCTGATAAATATTATATAACTGCTCAACAGGCATATCGCAAAAATAAGTGCTGTACTAACAAAAAAACCCTCCAATCGGAGGGTTTAAAGATTTTTATTCAGGTATTATCTTTTTTGTCTTTTTGTTTTATAATGCTGCCCGGTTTTTCGGCCATTGCCTTCAGGGCTTCCCATACGGTTCATGGCACAACGGAAGCCGAGAGTACTCAGGGCCTGATCTTCTTCCAGGTAGCGACGACTGCCTGGTGTTAACCAATAAGCCCTGTCATTCCAGCTACCACCTTTATACACTCTTGATTTATCACTTACCAGGGTAGTGACGCCATATCCATAAGATGCCTGGGATAAAGAGTCACCATCCAGATAGTTGATAACATTACCTCTTTGGTAATTTCTGCGGTTCTTGCTTTCTTCATCCGTAACATCCACCATCTTCACTTTACCCATGCTGTCAATTTCAGCTTCACCATTATCATTTTTATAAAGCTTCTGGAATTTGTTACCACGAAAAGGTGCCGGCATATCATCAAAGTCAAGTGATGATAACGGACGATACACATCTTCCACCCACTCACTTACATTTCCGGCCATATTATAAATACCAAATCCATTAGGGAAGAAAGATTTTACAGGTGCAGTATAAAAGGCCCGGTCATTCAAACCACCAGCGACACCGGCATTGTCACCGGATCCTCTTTTAAAGTTAGCGAGGAATGTACCCTGCCAGCTGCCACGACGTGTATCACGGAGACCATTAATATTTTGTGCCCAGGGATAAACCTGTTTGTTGGATTGCAGTTCTTCTCCTCTCTTACCTTCTTTTAAACTGGGGCGGGGGTTTTGATTAATCAAACCATATGCTGCATACTCCCACTCGGCTTCAAACGGAAGACGGTAATCAGGCAAAAGAACACCTGATTCCATAGAGGCTGTAGTAACTTTTGGTTCCCCTTTCTTCGTCTTTATTTTACCCGGAGGGGCAGTATATAGGCCTAATAAATACGATTTAGTAGTAAAATTATTTTCACCCTGTTGTGCACCGGGTTTCAGATTTGCTTTGTTTACAAAGCCTTTATCCATCAAGGCTCTTTCATTTACTCTATCACTTCTCCAAACGCAAAAGTCATGGGCCTGTCTCCAGGTAACTCCTACTACAGGATATTCATTAAATCCGGGGTGGCGGAAATAAAATTCAACCAGGGGTTCATTGTAGCTCAACTCACTTCTCCATACAAGGGTATCAGGAAGAGCTGATTCTAAAATTTTCCTGTTGGCTTCATCTCCATCAGAAGGAAATACGGAATTTAACCAGTGCATATATTCACGATAATGCACATTGGCTACTTCTGTACGATCAATATAAAAAGATGGAACCGATACACGGCGGGGAATATTATTCCAGTCGCCCATTACATCTTCTTCTGTCTGGCCCATGGTGAAAGTTCCACCCTGTACAAACACAAGACCGGGACCCATGCCCTGTTCTTTGGACTTGGCTACCTGGTAGCCACCCATGTTTTTATCGTTGTAGTTCCAGCCGGTAACGTCTGATTTAGATTGCTTTTTCTTGAACAGACCACCGTTTTTACAGGATGCTAAAAGCACCATACAGGATAGCAGGATCGTTAAGTTTCTCATTGTTTTTTGCATAAACCTATGAATTGGAATAAATTTAACGCCGGATGAGGTGATAATATTGCACCTGAATTCAGGTTTTACCTGCCCGGTTTGCGAATATATGCACTTTCGGAATAAACAGGTACGCAGAAATACTTTTTTTGAGACGGAAAACCCCTTTAAACCCTTGCTTTACACATATGAGAAAGTACCGGTATTTTGTTTTGCCGGATGCTGTACAGCCTTATCTTTTTTGGCAAAAACACAGTGTATTTATAACCCTGATTGAGTTCTTTCTTGCTGCAATTGGTATAAGAATGTAAACGAAACAGGTATTTATAATATAGATATTTCTTTCCTCAATGGGCTGGTAATAAATACCACTAACCTGGCTTCGGATCCCGGCGAGTCGCCTTTATATAATCTGGTAATAGTATGAACCATTAATAAAGAAAAAACTCTTTAGGAGCAATATTTTTGAGGGGATGACAGGGTTTGGTTCTGATTTGACTTGTTTTTAAAGCTTACCGTGGGTTATCAGGCCGCTTATTTCTGAAGTCAAAAATAAATTTCGGCAATAAATATAAAAAGAATACGTTTTTCCAGAACTTGCGGGCCTGTTTAGCAAGGTCATGTGTACCCGGACACCCTAAAACCAATAAAAAATCAACATTTTTTTTGTTTCCGATAAAATTCTCTATTTTAGTTTTAGATTTAATCAAAACCTCTATATTTACACCATTATTAAAAACTTTCTAATGAGACCAACTGCTTTAAAACTAACTGCCGGATTCCTGCTCTTTTGTGGTTTATCTTCTACTGTAAAAGCCCAGGTTGACCCAATCAATGTTGTAACAACTGCTGTTCCTTTTCTTCGTATTTCACCCGATGCCCGTTCAGGCGGTATGGGAGATCTTGGCGTAGCCACTTCTCCTGATGCTTCTTCAGGTTTATGGAATGTAGGTAAGGTAGCATTCAACCAGAATAAAGGTGGCATAGCTGCTACTTATACTCCATGGTTGAAAGACCTCGTAAATGATGTTTACCTGGCATCTCTTTCAGGTTATTACAAATTTGACGATAACCAGGGGCTGCATGCAGCTGTTCGTTATTTCAGCTTAGGTAATATCACCTTTACTGATAACCTCGGTAATGATTTTGGAAGCTTTCGTCCCCGTGAGTTCGGTATTGATGTTGGTTACTCCCGTAAGCTTAATGCAAAGAACGGAGTTGGTATTACATTAAAATACATCAACTCAAATCTTGCTGGTGGAACTACAGTAGGTAGCACAACTTATAAGTCAGGTAGTGCTGTTGCTGCAGATCTTGGCTGGTATCATGATGCTAAAGGTACAGGCGGAAGTGGCTGGCAGTGGGGTGTTGTTTTATCAAACCTCGGTTCTAAAATCGCTTACACGGAAAATGGTGATGCAAAAGATTTTATTCCTGCTAACTTAGGTCTTGGCGCTAACTACACTAAAAAGATGAATGCTACCAACCAGATTTCATTTGGTGTGGAGATAAATAAATTAATGGTTCCTACACCTCCTGCTGATCCTGCTACACCAGCTGAAATTGCTGATTACAGAAGTAAAGGAGTATTGGGAAGCTGGTTCAGTTCATTTGGCGATGCACCGGGTGGATTCGGTGAGGAAATCAAAGAATTCCAGGTGTCTCTGGGTGGTGAATACTGGTACAACAACCAGTTTGCAATTCGTGCCGGTTATTTCTTTGAAAATAAAACAAAGGGAAACCGCCGCTATTTCACAGCAGGTTTGGGACTTAAGTACAACATATTTGGTTTCAATTTTGCTTACTTGGTACCAACAGGAAGTGGTGTTAGCCGCAATCCATTGTCTAATACGCTTCGCTTCTCAGTGTTATTTGATTTTAAGTAATAATAATCAGTATTTAATTCTTCTATAGATAAGCGTCCCGTTCATAGCGGGACGCTTTTATTTTATGGATATTTGCTAAAACACCGGTATATGTCGTATCGTATTGGAAGCGGAGTTGATTTTCACCAATTAGTGGAAGGCCGGGAACTGTGGATTGGAGGAATAAAAATTCCTCACTATAAAGGAGCCGCGGGACATAGTGATGCCGATGTACTCCTGCATGCCATTTGTGATGCTATGCTGGGTGCTCTTTGCCTTGGAGATATTGGCGTTCACTTTCCTGATAATGATCCTGCTTATAAAAATATAGACAGTAAAATTCTCTTACAAAAGACTTTTACATTAATTCAACAGGAAGGGTACTCATTAGTTAATGCCGACAGCACTCTTTGCCTGCAGGCACCTAAAATAAAGCCCTATGTTGGAAAAATGCAGGAAGTAATTGCAGATATTCTAAAGGCGACTGTTAAAGATATTTCTATCAAAGCAACAACTACTGAACAAATGGGCTTTGCAGGCCGTGAAGAAGGCCTGGTAGCCTATGCTACTGTATTATTGAGAAGAACATAGCTATTGTTGATTGTAAATAATAAGTAGCAGGGATTTGGTAAGAATATGTAAAATCAATCTGAATGAATATCTGTTCTTATTTTTGCAATAATGTCTGCCATCGAAATAAAAATTATTAACCAATCGTCTAATCCTCTTCCGGAATATGCTACTTCCGGATCATCTGGTATGGACATCAGGGCAAACCTAATAGCAACTCAAACACTTCAGCCTTTAGATAGAATATTAATTCCAACCGGTTTGTTCATTGAACTGCCTCGGGGATGCGAAGCACAAATCAGGCCCAGGAGCGGATTAGCCATAAAGCAGGGCATCACCTGTTTAAATAGTCCCGGAACTATTGATGCTGATTACCGGGGAGAAATTAAGATTATTTTAATCAACCTATCCAATGAAAAGCAGGTCATACAACATGGTGACCGCATAGCCCAGCTGGTTGTGCAAAAAATAGATAAAGCTATATGGAAGCAAGTTGATCTGCTGGAAAACACGGAAAGAAATGAAGGGGGCTTCGGTCATACAGGAACACACTAAAAATTCAGGATGATAAGAACATCATTGTTACTGGCGGCAGCAATTTTTTTATTTGGCTCTTGCCGTTCTACTAAGAATATTCAAACAGCTATAGCAAAAAAGGATACAATTGTTACTGTTATTATTCCTCCGGCCGAAAATGCAAAAGAAGATTCAGTTGCTTTTATCAATGATAGTTATAACCGCATTATAAATGGCCGCATTAATTTTACAACCTTCTCAGCAAAAGTTGATGTTGATTATACGAATTCAGACGGAGAGAAATACAACGTAAATGCCCATGTCAGGATGTATAAAGACAGCATAATATGGCTATCCGTTACCGGGCCGCTGGGTATAGAAGGATTGAGGGCATATATAACAAAGGATTCGGTAAAATTGCTCGATAAGCAAAAAAAAGAATATGTTGTTCGTAGTGTTTCCTATTTGCAGGAGATAACGGAGTTGCCGCTTGACCTGGTATCGCTACAGGATTTGCTGCTGGGCAACCCGGTTTTCCTGGATTCAAATATTGTTTCTTACAGTAAATCTCCAAATAGTATTTCATTGCAGAGTAATGGTGAATTTTTCAAAAACCTCTTTACTGTAAGCGAACCGGAGAGACTGGTGCAAAGTTCCAAACTGGATGACATAGATGAGTTGAGAAACCGGACCTGCTATCTTACATACACTGATTATGAGGATAAAAAAGGCATTAAGTTTTCAACAAAGAGAAGTATTAATGTAACCGAGAAAAAGAAACTGGATATCGGAATGAATTTTAAACAGTATGAGTTTAATGAAACGTTAAGTTTTCCTTTTAATGTACCCAAAAATTATAAACGAAATTAGACAGATAAAATTTATTTTGCGTCCTGACGTTATATCCCAATATCATCCGCACCCTTGTTTTTAACCTTACAACCCATTAATTATGCAAAAAAAAATATTCTTCTGTCTGCTGCTTTTGGGTTTTGCCGGAATTGTTTCTGCTCAACCGGGACAAGATAAATCACAACTGGAAAAAGAGAGACAGGAAATTCAAAAAGAATTGA
>JANPMI010000004.1:0-3326 GCA_031422725.1 Chitinophagaceae bacterium
CTATTGAAATAAATAAATTTTGAATCCCAGCTCCAGCTGGTTACTTCATCATTGGCATTGTGCCAGGTAATTTGTTTTATTTCACCGCCATTTGCCGGCATAATAAATACATCACCCTGTCCATATTGCCTCCCGGTAAAAGCAATCCACTTACCATCTGGAGAAACCCGTGGAGAGGTTTCATAGCCCTGCATGGCCGTTAGCCGTAAAGCCTGGCCATCCGCCACATTTGTTTTCCATAAATCACCCTCAAAACTGAAGATGACAGTTTGCCCATCGGGACTAAGACAGGGATTAGAAAGAAAATAAGCTGAATTGTTTTGAGCAAAAAGCTGTGCTGATAAAAGCAATGCGGCAATAACAAATAATTTCTTCATGAAAAACAGTTTTGGTCGTTCAAATTACGACCGAAACCGTTTCAATATTCACCGTTGGTAAAATTTATTATCGTTGTTTATACTACTACGTTGATCATCTTGTTCTTTACATAAATAATCTTCTTGGGTTGTTTACCTTCCAGCCACTTTTGTACTATTTCATTTTCCAATATCTTTTTCTCTACGTCAGGTTGTTCAGCATCCAATGAAAGGTTCATGGTGGTACGCAATTTACCATTGATAGAAACAGGATATTCTTTGCTGGTTTCTATTACATATTTTTCTTCGAAGGTTGGGTAGGTGGCGTTGAGGATTGAAGCCCCCTCTAAATCTCCCCCGTTAGGGGAGACTTGGCGTAGCTGCGCATACAATTCCTCTGCTATATGTGGTGCATAGGGAGCTAATAATATTAAGAGTGGCTCCAGTATTTTTCTTTTATGACATTTTAAATCTGTCAGTTCGTTAGTAGCAATCATAAAACCACTGACACCGGTATTGAAACTGAACCGTTCGGTATCACTTTCTATTTTCTTGATCGTATTGTGCAATACTTTTAATTCTTCTGGTGTTGGTTCTTCGTTTGTTACAATTAAGCCTTTTGTTTCATCTGCAAATAACCGCCAGAATTTTTTCAGGAAGCGATGTACTCCCTCAATGCCTTTGGTATCCCAGGGTTTGCTCATTTCTACCGGGCCGAGGAACATTTCATACATGCGGAAGGTGTCGGCGCCGTATGACTCTATTATATCATCAGGATTTTCAACATTGAATTTTGACTTTGACATTTTTTCTACTATTTGTCTTCCTTGTAAATACCTATCTCCATTCTCGGTTAAATTAGGTTCCCATTCAAAGTCATCAAATTGTACAAAGAGGTCAAGGTTAACAGCAACATACCCTCTCATCGATCCTTCCGTGAATCGATCTTGTGTATCTACAAATAAATGCCCGTAGCGAATTCTTTGTCCTCCAATTTCAATTTTAGATTGATCTATACCTTGAAAGCAAGCTTTAATTTCAGGGTACTTTTGATACACCTCGTCAATTGTAATTTTATCCGAATAAGAGAAATACCTGGTTGTAGTTAAGAGCTTTTCCTCTTCGTATTCTACCGAATCTTTTATCTCTCTAATAAAACTTACAAAATAGCTTTTACCAGTTATCATCCCTTGATTCACCAATCTCTTATACGGCTCATCAAACCCAATCAAATTCAAATCATATAATACTTTCGTCCACATGCGGCTGTACAATAAATGGCCTACGGCATGTTCAGTGCCACCAATGTATATATCCACCTGGTTCCAGTAGTCAGAAATTTTTCTGTCGCAGAATGTTTCGTTATTATGCGGGTCCATGTAGCGTAAGAAATACCAGGATGAACCTGCATAGCCGGGCATGGTATTCGTTTCTAATTCCTGTGCCACCCATTCAGGTATATTAGCTAAAGGCCCTTCTCCATCAGGTCCCGGGCCATATTTTTCTACGTCAGGTAATACTAATGGCAATTCACCTTTCCATTCTTTTGCTATTCCCTCTTTCCATGTTATTGGAAATGGTTCACCCCAATAACGCTGGCGGCTGAAAGCAGCATCCCGCATTTTATAATTTACTTTTCTTGTGCCAATTCCTCTTTCTTCCAATGCTGTAATAACGATGTCACTTGCTCCTTTCATTACTATGCCATTCAAAAAACCGGAATTTTCCAGCACCGCTTCTTTGGTGGGGTTCGCTTCTTCTCCATTATAATATGAACCAATAATATTGGTGATGGAAATATTAAAATGCTTTGCAAATTTGTGATCTCTTTCATCCCCACAGGGTACAGCCATGATAGCACCAGTGCCATAACCGGCCAGTACATATTCAGAAATCCAGATGGGAATTTCCCTGCCATCAAAAGGATTGATAGCATACGCACCTGTAAATACCCCGGTTATTTTTTTCTCTGCCATCCTTTCTCTTTCACTGCGACTTTTTACATAAGTAATGTATTCATCCACCGCAGTTGCCTGTGTTGCTGATTTGATCTGATCAACCAGTTCCAGTTCGGGAGCTATTACCATAAAGTCAACACCGAAAATAGTGTCGGGTCGTGTGGTATAAACTCTGAGTTTTAGTTCGGCCTCACCCCGTCCCTCTCCTTGCGGAGAGGGGGAAAGTTCTCCGTCGGAAATACTTGTTTTTAATTTTTCCCTTTGTTGTTGTATTGAACTTTGTATTTATTTTATTACACTTTACGTATTTTTTATTACCTGTTCATTAGTGAAACGTAATAAATGCAATCCAAACCGATTTAAGAATTTTGTCCTTGCTTCGTCATAAATTTTTTGTTCGGCTTCATTATGATATTCACCATCTACTTCAATAACTAATTTTACTTCCAGGAAAGCAAAATCGACAATATAACCTTGTATAGTGTGCTGCCGACGAACTTTTGCACCCAATTGATTATTTCTTAAACGCTGCCACAAAATATCTTCCGCTTCTGTAGGATTTTTTCTGTTCTCTCTTCCATATTTTTTCAACGTTTGCCAAATACTGGTATCAGCAGTCTTAAAGAATTTTTCATTTTCGGAATGTTGCTCTACTCCCTCTCCGCCAGGAGAGGGTTGGGGTGAGGCCGAACCTTTCACGGCGAAATCAATTTCAGCACCGCTGGATTTTCCAATCCAGTTCGACTGCATTTCTTTCATCGCATCGCTAAAGTCAACCGTCTCCAATCCATCCAGCAAACGATCAGCATATTCTGTAATACGCAAATACCATTGGCGCAATGTCTTTTTTACTACCGGGTGCCCGCCTCTTTCACTCACCCCATTCACTACTTCATCATTGGCCAGTACTGTTCCCAATGCTTCGCACCAGTTCACTTCTCCATAGCCGCAATAAGCCAGCCTTCTTCTCATTAAAATTTCTGCTTTCTCTTTTTCTGAAAAAGTATTCCAT
>JANPMI010000005.1:0-40063 GCA_031422725.1 Chitinophagaceae bacterium
ATAGCGGTATTGGTGGCCAAATGGATTTTATGCGGGGCGCTGCATTAAGCGATGGCGGCAAACCTATTATTGCTTTAACCAGCCGCACAGCAAAAGGAGTAAACCGTATCGTTCCATTTTTAAAACCAGGTGCCGGTGTAGTAACTACCCGTGGTCATATCCATTATGTTGTTACTGAATATGGCATTGCTTATTTGTTTGGTAAAAATCTCCGGCAACGGGCTAAGTCATTAATAAATATAGCACATCCTGAAGACCGGGAGGATCTCGAAAAGGCCTGTTATGAAAGATTTAAAGTATTTTAAGAAAAAGTAGTTAGCAATACCAGTCTTGGTCAATATTTGTTTTAGGTTTTGTCATCCTTAAATATTTGAGTGATTTTCCTCCATAATAAATTACTGAGTAAAATTTTCCCCACTTTTTCTTTTTTTTTGCGGAATAATATCATTAATTATCTTATTTTTTGTCTTAAAACATTCCGATATAATAAATTTATTTGGTATAATTTTAGTGTAAAGCTTATACTAATTATAATTAATTTATATTAATTATAATATGAAAGATAAGCTTGTGTTTTTCTTTTTTTTAGAATAATTTGATATTTCTTAGTACTAGTCAAGCCAATTATTAATTTTAATTTTTTGCCAATAACACTGCATATGCCTCTGCAATTTTATCCCTGGGTTTTATAAATAAGTTTAATTATTATTTATAGTAATATTGATTTTTATATGGATAATATTCAACAGATCAATACTGTTCATTCCGGAAGGAAGCCCGAAAAAAAAGATCCAGATTTAATTAATGAAGTGCTGCGTATCAGTATGCTGGATCCTGTGCCTTTGCCAGTGGTTTATCTTAATAAGGATTTTATTTTAGAATATGTAAACCAGGCTTATGCAGATTTATATGATTTGCCTTCCTCTATTATGCGGGGAAAATATTTGGAAGAATTAATGGGGGCAGAGGTTTTTACCAAAGTGAAGCCATTTCTATTGAATGCCTTGAATGGGAAACAACAAAAGTTTGAAAATGAAATCATTTTACGAGGTAAAAATATTTTTGTATCAGCGATATACAGTCCTCACAGGGATGAAAATAATAGGGTGAACGGTGTTATTGCTATCATCAATGATTTGACAGAGCAAAAAGAAAATGAAAGAATATTAAAGAGTAAGCAACTTGAACTGCAGGATTACTTTGAGAATGCAACAGTTGGTCTTCATTGGGTAGATGGAAATGGGATTATAATTTGGGCCAATCAATCGGAATTGGATATGCTGGAGTACACCAGGGAAGAATATATCGGAGAGCCCATCTCTAGGTTTCATGTTGATCAGGATACGATAAATGAAATACTACGCCGATTGAAAAATAATGAAGCCATTGTACAACAGGAAAGTAAATTAAAATGCAAAGATGGATCTGTTAAAACAGTATTGATTAATTCTAATGTTTTGTGGGAAAATGGTGAGTTTAAACATACCAGGTGCTTTACTACAGATATAACAGAACGAAAAAAAATACAGGAAACTCTTGAAATCAGTGAAAGTAATTATCGCAAAATCTTCAACGAGGCACCAGCAGCATTTTCTATATATCGTGGCCCGGAATTCATTGTTGACTTCGTAAATGAAAAATCTCTTGAATTAACCGGTGCTAAAAGAGAGGATATATTGAATAAGCCAATATTTTCTTTATATCCGGAATTAGAAGAGCAGGGATACAAACACTTATTAGAAAACATTTATCAGACAGGAGAAAAATTTGAAGCAAAAGAGGAGCATATAAAATATCATTTTAATGATGAAATGCGGGAGGGTTGGTTTCATACTGTAGTGGAACCATTAAGAGATACATTGGGTAATATTACCGGTATAATATCAATGGGTAATGATATTACGGAACAGGTACTAAGCCGAAAGAAAATTGAAGAGAAAGAGCAAAATTATAAAAGCCTTTTAAGCGGTATTCCCCATGCAATATACACTTGCGATAAAAAAGGTACCATTACTTACTGTAATGACATTGCGCTGCAATTATGGGGGGAGAGGCCAACGGATTCTAAAGCGATGACTAATTGTGGTTTTTCTAAATGTCGCTTTTTGAAAACCAACACTAATACCAGTTGTGAGCAATTAATGGACACCACTCTTAAAACCGGAGAGTCCCTTAAAAATGTAGAACTTTTGGTAGAATCGAACACAGGAGTTAAATTATTTTTATTGGTAAATATTAATCCAGTTTTTGATAAAGAGGGAAATCCTGATGGTGCTATCAATATTTTCCAGGATATTACCGAAAGTAAAAAAACGGAGGAAGCACTTAAAGTAAGCGAGGAAAAATATAGAAAGCTGATACATGGATTACCTGCCGCACTTTACACTACTGATAAGAATGGTATCATCACTTTGTACAATGATGCTGCAGCGAAACTATGGGGAAGAAAGCCGGAAATTGGAAAAGAACTTTGGTGCGGCTCCTGGAAAATATTAGATGCCAGCGGAACTACTGTACTGCCTCATGATAAATGTCCGATGGCCATCTGTTTGAAAGAAGGCCGAAAAATTTCTACCCAGGAAATATTTATTGCAGAAAGACCTGATGGTACACGGCGATATTTTCAACCTTTTCCAGAACCAGTTATTGATTCGGATGGCAACATTACAGGGGCTATTAATATGCTACTGGATGTAACGGAAAGAAAAATTGCAGAAGAAGACAAAGCCAGGCTGGCCTCCATTGTTGAAACTTCTGACGATGCAATTTATACCAATTCTCCTGAAGGAATAATAACTACCTGGAATAAAGGGGCAGAAAAATTGTATGGTTATACTGAACAGGAAATGATTGGCAAACCGATCTCTATTTTAATTCCAGTAGGTACAGATACTAAGATCAATGAGCCCACAATTCAACATTATGAAACTAAAAGAATAAAAAAGGATGGTACACTGGTAGATGTTTCAATATCAGTATCACCCATAATAGACACCAAAGGAAATATTATAGGTACTTCTAAAATAGCCCGTAACATTACTTTGCAAAAACAAAAGGACAAGGAATTGCTGGAAAGTAATGAAAGACTCAGAATGGCTATTGAGTCAACCAAAATGGGAACCTGGGAGTTTAATTTGGAACTTAAAAAACTTATCTGGTCGGCTGAAACAAAAAGTATATATGGATTACTCCCACAACAGGAAGTGATTGGAGAAGAAATACGGAAACAAAATCATCCCCATGATAACGAATATATCGATGCCGAAGTTTTAAAGGCCATGAATCCAGAATCAAAAGGGAATTTTAATATACAATACCGGATATACAGAAGAAATGATAATGAACTTCGATGGCTTAAAGTGCAGGGAAAGGTTTTCTTTACGAATGGACATCCTGCTAGTTTTATAGGAACCATGCTTGATATTACTGATGAGAAAAAGAAAGAACAAGAATTAAAAGATAGTGTGGAATTATTTAGTATTATGGCGGAAAATGTGCCTGCCATGATCTGGATGTCGGGGAATGATAAATTCACTGATTATTTTAACAACACCTGGTTAGAATTTACCGGTAGAACATTGGCGCAAGAAATTAATGAAGGCTGGCTGGAGAATGTTCATCCGGATGATGTAGAAAAATGTATCAGTCAATATCAATCTTCTTATAAAGAGCAGAAGGGATTTTATATGGAGTACCGGTTAAAAAGGCATGACGGTCAATATCGCTGGATTGCTGATAATTCTGCTCCTCGTTATGGAACGGATGGTAAGTTTGCTGGCTTCATCAGTGCCTGCATGGATATAGATGATCAAAAAAATTCCAGCGAAAAAATACAGCAAAGTGAATTAATGTTGAATACGATATCTAATGTATCGCCAGTTGGCTTATGGATGACAGATGTTGATGCGCAAAATATTTTTGTAAACGAAACATGGATACAGTGGACTGGAGTACCATTGGAACAAAATTTTGGAACTGGATGGCTGCAAAAAGTGATTGAAGAAGACCAGGTAACTGCTCCGGCAAAGTTCCTTGAGTGTATGTCTAAAAAAGAAAAGTATACCACTGAATTCAGAATAAGTAATAAAGAAGGCGAACTGAGATGGTGCCTGACAGAAGGGTCACCTTATTATCAGATAAACGGAGAGTTTGCCGGGTATGCTGGTTCTGTTACGGACATTACAGAGATGAAAAGAATGGAATCCCGGAAAGATAATTTTATAAAAATGGCCAGCCATGAATTGAAAACACCCATTACATCTATAAAAGGTTATGTACAACTTCTAGAAAATATATATGGGGAATTAGATGAATCGAAATTTGTCAGCTCAAAACCCCTGGTAAAAAATTCGTTGAATACAATTTCAAAACAAGTTACAAAACTAACAAGGCTTGTTTCAGAACTGCTGGATCTGTCACGTATAGAATCTGGTAAACTGGAACTTAACAAAACAAAATTTTCTCTGGCAGAATTGGTGGACGAGTTAGTACATGATGCCCGGCTTACTACTACCCGACACACTATCGAAATAGTAAAAAATTTTGACGGACATGTTTTTGCGGATAAAGACAGGATAACCCAGGTAGTTTTAAATCTGCTTACAAATGCGATTAAGTATTCACCAAACGGAGACCCTATAAAGGTGGAAGTAAGAGAAAATAATAACGCTGCCGTAGTTGAAGTGACTGACCAGGGAATTGGGATAGATAAAAATGACCATAATCGTATTTTTGAACGTTTTTACCGGGTAGAAGGCAAGAGTGAACAAACATATCCTGGGTTTGGTATTGGACTTTTTATAGTAAACGAAATAATACAACGGCATAGCGGAGTAATAAAGGTGAAAAGTAAAAAAGGGCAGGGCTATAAATTTATAGTAGAGTTGCCAATAGCTAATGAAAATGAGTAATGAAATAAAGAAAATATTAGTGGTAGATGATGACCCTGATATCGGGGGTATGATAAAAATTATCTTGGAGTATAATGGTTATATCGTTTTTTTGGTGGAAAGGGCAGGAGAAGCCGAAAAAGAAATCCGTAATTCAATACCTGACCTTATATTAATAGACATGCTTTTATCCGGTAAAAACGGAACGGACATATGTAGCAGCATGAAGAATGATCAGAAAACTACCCTTATTCCAATTATTATGTTTTCCGCACATCCAAATGCACAACAGCTTTGCCTGGATGCCGGTGCGGACGATTTTATTGCAAAACCTTTTGATATGAATGAATTGCTGGCCAAAATTGATTACCAGCTGGGATAAATTTTTAACTGGTAGTTTCATATTCAATTTTTTATACCCGTAATGATTTTTCTGTTGCTCCATTTTAAAAGTTTTGTTTATTATTGTCTCTGAATTACTGAACTAATAAGGAGATTAATAATAACCAAAACACTCAGCCATGAAAAAGCTATTGCTTTTGCCTGTTCTCTTTTTTCCCTTCTTTCTTTATGCACAAACACTTACTCCCGTACAAATAGCTGAACGCAACAAACCCGGCACCGTAATGATTACGGCAACCTACAAAGGGAAAGTAAGTGCCATTCAACCTGAGTTTGATGATGCAGCACTGGAGACACTGGCCCGGGAAGTAAAACTGCAATTGGAAAGCCAGGGCAAGTTTACCACTGATCTTTTCTGGAATACTTACATCAAAGCCTTTTGCGCAGATGTGAGCAAGTATATGATGAGAGGAACTAAAACGGTAACTAAAGATCTTAATACCACGATGGTTGGTTCAGGTTTTATCATCACACCGGACGGTTATGTAATTACCAATGCACATGTGGTGGATGAAAATGATGATGATACCAGGAAAAATTTTGCACAGCAGGCTTTCCAGGAAATACTGGATGATGATGTAAAAAGCCTGGAAGAATCAATGGGGCGTAAAATGACAGAAGAAGAAACGAAAGCCCTGACAGATGCCAACAGCTGGTATTTTTCACAAACGTTGCAAGTAAGTAAAATTGAAAAAGAGTTCAATGTAATATTTGGTATTTCCGGCGATAAAGGAAAAATTGTTCCTATGACGATACCTGCCCGGCTCGTAATAAAAGGCAATCCTATTCCCGGAAAAGATGTTGCTATTTTAAAATTGACAGAGAAGCATACTTATCCTACTATCCGCATTGGGGATGATAAGGCCATGCGGGTGGGAGACCAGGTGTATGTATTGGGTTATCCGGCAGTAGCTACTTTTCATCCATTAATTTCTGCCGAATCTATTTCTGAAGCATCATTGACCAGGGGACTTGTGAGTGCTAAGAAAAACATGAAAGATGGCTGGGAAGTATTACAGATAGATGCTGCCATTACCCATGGTAACAGCGGCGGCCCTGTAATGAATGACAGGGGTGAAGTTATTGGTCTTGCCACTTTCGGCAGTATTGACGAACAACGTAAACAGGAAGTTCAGGGAATGAATTTTATAGTGCCGGCCACTATTGTAGAAGAGTATATTGATAAAGCAAAAATAGTGCCGGCCATGAGTGATATATCGCTTGCTTATGAAGCAGCGATGGATTTATTTGACAAAGCGAGGTATAAAAAAGCCTTACTAAAATTTGAAGAAGTAAAAGACATGAACCGGTCTTTCCCTTTTATTGATAAATATATTACCGATTCAAAAAGAAATATTGAAAAAGGCCTTGACAAAGAACCAAAGGATATGATGATGTATTATTATATTGGTGGCGGGGTGGTGGTACTGATATTGATTTTGTTTCTGGTGTTGAGGAAAAGGAAGAAGGCATGAAAATATTGAACCGTAAAGTAAAATGCCGGAATTTTATTTCCGGCATTTTTATTAGCTAAATCATTCCCCGGCAATTCTTACTCGTTTGCCGGTATTCTTGTTTCGGGTGGTTTCTCTTTGGGTTTTTTCTTCATCCACTCCGGGTCCTGTTTCAGTTTTTGCACATCATCCAATTTGGCTACATACAAACTGCGGCCATGAGTGCCGAGCACAATTTCATTATCTCTTTGCTGAATAGCAATATCATGCACCGGAAGGGATTTTGGTAATCCGCCATTCCATGTCATAAATGTATTACCCTTGTCAAAACTTACATAAAGGCCACCATCAGTACCAACATACAGGATACTGTCATTCTTCGGATCTTCTCTGACAACGTTGATCGGTTCATACGGCAAATCTTTGCTGATATTTTTCCAGGTCAGTCCATAATCATCACTTATATACAGGTAAGGAGCAAAATTGTCAAACCTGTAACCATTTAAGGAAACGTACACTCTTGCTTCTTTATGTTGGGAGGCGGTTATTCTGCTGACCCAGAGTTTATTAGTCTGAAGTTTTCCATCATAAGCAGGATAAGGCCCTCCCTTTTTTGCGGGAGGAGGTATGCTTGTATGATTCAATTGTTCCCAACTGTAACCGGCATCTTTTGAGATATGAATATTGCCATCATCAGAGCCGGTGTATATCAAACCGAAACGCAGTGGTGATTCTGACAAAGCGGTTAGTGTGCCATAAGGAACATTGCCTGTTACTCTGCCATTGGTCTGGTCTGCACTCATCGCAATTAATGTATCGCCTTTATTTAAAGAACGGTAAAGACGGTTGCTGCCATAATAAAATACATCCTGGTTGTGTTTACTTAATAAAATCGGAGTTTGCCAGTTGAAGCGGAGTGGTTTTTCTCCCAATTCATGATGCGGACGAAGAAATTTTTGTGAACCCCCTTTTTCTTTATTGTAACGGCCATATACACCAAACTGTGAACCCGAATACACCGTTGCATTATCTCTTGTGTCAACCTGCGCCTGCATACCATCACCGCCATTTATTGTACGGTATGCATACTGACCATTGTCAATCCACCCAATATCTTCTTTGTGAGTAGAGGGTCCCCACCAGCTTCCATTATCCTGCAAGCCGCCATACACATTATATGGTTTTGCATCATCAACCGTGATGGCATAGTATTGTCCGACTGCAGGTGTGTTTGCTTTGAACCAGTTGGCACCATCATCATAACTGATATTGGCGCCACCATCATTACCATTGATGATATGAGAATCTCTTTTCGGATTTATCCAAAGGGCATGATGGTCTGCATGTACATTTCCTTTGTCTATTGTTTTAAATGTTTTACCACCATCTGTTGACAGTTGGGCGATGAAGCCCATGGAATATATTTTATCAGGGTTATAATGTGAAGTATAGACTTTGGCAAAATAATAACCATAAGTGTTGAAATTGGGATTTGGTTTTTCATGTGTTTTCTTCCAGGTTTGCCCGCCATCATCACTGCGATAGACTTCGCAACCAACAATGCCGGTATTCTGAAATCCATCATCACTGTCGAGATAATCCCACAATGCTGTCGGCTTTACTTTATCAGCAGCCACCATTTCTTTTACTCCTTTACTATTGTACTTGCGGGGGAAATTATTCTTTCTTAAAAAAGTATCAACCAAATTGGTTTTTAATGCAGCAAATTGTTCTTTGGTAATATTTTTAAAATCTGCTTTGGTATAAAACGAGTCAACTTTTTTAGCAGTATCAGGTTTGGGAGTATTATTATCAACGACTGCGTAAATGATAGCTGGATTTTTTGGATAAACAGCCAGGCCAATTCTTCCGATCTTATCGCCGGTCATAAATCCTGAACCCGGGTTGGAAATTATTTTCCAGGTTTCACCTCCGTCATTGCTTTTGTAAATGCCGCTTGTTTTTCCGCTTTCTTCAAACTTCCAGGCACGGCGCACCCGGTACCACATCGCTGCATACACTTCATTGGGATTTGCGGGGTTAATATCTAAATCAACACAACCGGTATTATCATCCACATACAAGGTTTGTTTCCATGTTTTGCCACCATCTGTTGTTTTGTAAACACCCCTGTCTTTGTTGGCAGAATATAAATGTCCCAATACTGCCACCCAGGCGATGTTATTATCGGTGGGATGTAATTGCACTTTTCCAATATGATGAGATTCGGGCAGTCCGAGATACTCCCAGGTTCTTCCGTTATTACTACTTTTATGAATGCCTATACCGGAATAAGAAGAACGGCTGCTATTTACTTCGCCGGTTCCCACCCATATGATTTTTGTTTTCCAGTTGACGGCTATATCGCCAATAAAAAGCATATCAAGGCTGTCCATGATGGGAGTAAAGCTCTGCCCATTATTAGTGGTATGCCACAAACCTCCGGTGGCATAGGCCACATAAAATTCGGTCGGGTCTTCCGGGTTGGCATCTACATCCACCACCCGGCCACTCATAATGTTGGGGCCGATACTGCGAAATTGCACCTCATTAAGCAACGAACGCCCCTCTAATTTGCGTCGTTGATCAAGTCCCTGCATCCTTTCGCCGGCCGGAGTAGGGTTTACCTGAGCCTGTAATGTTAAAGTAATAAGTGCTGATAGGGTGAGGCAGATAAATTGCTTTAATTTTGAAGACATAAACAGCAGGTTTTGGCGTTCTTGTAGTGTATAAACTTACTAAACTATGCGATTGATTGTTGCCCTCTTATTATTTATTTCACTAAACGGTTTCGGCCAGTGGAAAAGCTTTACCCTGAGTGTAAAAGGTGATACCCTGAACCGGGTGGATATGAAAGGAAAAAAACAGGGCCCCTGGGCTGTACATGTGGATGATTTGCGGGGTGAAAGAGGATATGAGGAAGAAGGCTATTTTGAAAATGATCAGAAAACTGATACCTGGAAAAAATATTCATTGGAAGGGGTCAAGATTGCCGAAGAGAATTACAGCTGGGGTAAACTAAATGGCAAATCTCAATACTTTACTTACAACGGTGGACTTTTACGGGAAGAAAGCTGGCGGGCTATAGACCCCAAGATTGCTTATGATACGGTGCCGGTGTATGACCTGAAGGATGCTTCTAAAGTGATAGACTGGGTGGTGGTAAAAAATGAAGGCGTTGCTATGAAGCATGGCAGGTGGACCTATTACAGCCCAAGAGAAGGAACTATAGAAGCCACAGAATTTTATGTGATGAACAAACTGCGGACAGAGGACGATGAACTGATTGGTGATGATGATATACGGCCGATTGATGTGAGTAAATCAAAATCGGATACTTCAGGAAAAAAAGTAACAAAACCCCAGGCCGTGCTGGATTATGAAAAGAAAAATTCTGGTAAGAAGAAAATCAAATCAAGAGACGGGCAGACGGGATATTAGCCGGAGTCGTAAAAAATATTTTACTTTTTCCCCTTATTAAAATAATTACTAAAAAACAACAAGTGGTACTGCAAGGCATTTCTCCAGTAAGCCCAGTCATGTTTTCCCGGACGTATCACATAGTCGTGGGGCAGCTTCAGTCGCAGCAATTTTTCATGAAATAGCTTATTGGCTTCGTAGTAAAAATCATCAATACCGCAATCTATCATCATCGTTAATGAATCTGCTTTGCCCGTTTCGATTTGTTTTTTGTATTCGTCCACCACATTTATCACCATATATTTTTTCCAGTTATCTGCATGGCTAATGGTGTCGCCAAGTCTTTTCATAATATCAAATTTGCTGCGGCTGTAATTCAGATCCATGCCACCACTCATAGTGCCACAGGCTCCGAAAAAATCCGGAAGACGCAGAGCCAGGAACATAGCCCCATGTCCGCCCATACTTAAACCTGTTATCGCTCTGCCTTTTCTGTTTTTGATAGTATTGTAATGCGCATCAATATACTCCGGAACTTCTTTACCAATATAGGTTTCGTATTTGATGGTGGAATCCACCGGGCTGTCAAAGTACCAACTACTTTTTCCTCCATCCGGGCAAACAATTATCAGGTTATATTCATCGGCATAGTTTTTTAGTTGTGGCACACGGATCAGCCAGTTGCTGTACCAGCCATCATGCCCATGTAATAAGTAAACAACGGGAAAACTTGTTTTTTCCCCACCCCGGCGGACAGGCTTTTTATAGGCATCAGGTTTTATTACCACACATTTAAATTCTTTGTACATCGCATTGCTGTAAATGCTGACCGTATCAACGATGGCAGCGTCTGCATTAGTAATAAATAAAATGGAGAAAAGCCTAAAGATATTTTTTAGCATGGATTAAAGATAAAAAAAGAGATGGTACAGTCGCAACAATACCATCTCAGCTAATAAATCAGTAAATCAGTAAATCTGTAAACTTTCAACTGGGTTTCTAAAACCCTTTCTTCTCCTGTGCTTTCTGCATCGGGTTACCTGTTTGATTACCACCGCCTCTTGCACCACCCTGTCTTCCTTTGAAGATGGTGAACTTTGATGGCTCTGCTATACTGTTCCAGTTATTATTAGCTTCATTGATGTCCGCTGTTTCCCTGTAAGGATCTAATTTTACAGAAGCCACTTCTTTATCTTTTATAAATGTTTTTACCACTTTGCTTTCATTCAGCCGCCACACCTGTGCAGGTATGCGGTCAATTTCTTTTGTACCATCTTTATAGGTCCATTCTACAATGATGGGCATTACGAGGCCACCCTTGTTGCTGAGTGTAAGCTCATACATATTTTTATTACTATACTTTTCTTTTTCGGCATCTGTTAATCCTTCAGGCTTATTGGCAGGCAATGTTATTTCAAACTTATTCGTATCATAAGGCTCCATGCCACGGGCATATTTCCAATAAAAATCCCGCAACGACGGATCGGCATCAGTTTGAAAAACGATTTTTTTATCATCCCGGTTCCTGATTTTTGAAATATCGTCAAAAGTGGGTACCTGCGGTTTATCTATATTACGTTTTATCGTTGTTTCTTTTGTTTCTGGTTGCACCGCTGTTACATCCGCTTTGGCGTATCTTATTGTATCTAATGAAATATCGCAAACTTCCGTGCTGTAAAACCAGCCTCTCCAGAACCAATCCAGGTCTTCACCGCTTGCATCTTCCATCGTACGGAAGAAATCAGCCGGCTCGGGATGCTTGAAAGCCCATCTTCTTGCATATTCTTTAAATGAATAATCAAACAACTCACGGCCCATCACTGTTTCTCTTAAAATATTTAAACCAGTAGCAGGTTTTGAGTAGGCATTAGGGCCAAACTGAACTATGTTCTCACTATTAGTCATAATCGGCTCCAGTTGTTCTTTGGGCAGCTTCATATAATCCGTAATGAATGCCGCAGGTCCCCGGCGGCTGGGAAATTTATTATCCCATAATTCCTCTGTAAGATATTCCATAAAAGTATTCAGGCCTTCATCCATCCAGCTCCACTGACGTTCATCGCTGTTGATGATCATCGGAAAAAAGTTGTGACCCACTTCATGTATGATCACACCCAGCATCCCATACTTTGTTCCTTCGCTGTAGGTCCCGTCTTTTTCTGTTCTGCCGAAGTTGAAACAGATCATCGGGTATTCCATCCCGCTGCTGGCTTCTATACTTTGTGCAACAGGGTAGGGATAAGGAATAGTGAATTTGGAATATGTTTTAATGGTATGCTCTACAGCTTTCGTAGAAAATTTGCGATATAAACCATACGCTTCTTTGGCATAACCACTCATACACATCACTTTTTTCCCATCCACTTTGGTTGCTAATGCGTCCCAGATAAATTTTCGGGAAGAACCCCAGGCAAAGTCACGAACATTATCGGCTTTAAAAATCCAGGTTTTCTTTGCAGAGCTTTTTTGTTTTTCTGCGGCTTTAGCTTCTTCTAATGTTACCACTTCTATTGGCTCTGATGACTGTTGTGCTTTATTCCACCTGGCCAATTGTGCAGCGGAAAGAACAGAAGGATAATTCTGGCATTCACCGGTTGACATGACCACATGATCAGCCGGAACAGTCATCTGCACTTTAAAATTTCCAAAAGTCAATGCAAATTCTCCACGACCTGTGAACTGGTGATTTTGCCAGCCCTGAAAATCACTGTAAACACAAAGACGGGGATACCATTGTGACATCGTGAATTCATGATTTCCATCTTCCGGAAAATATTCATATCCACCACGGCCACCTCTGTTCATGCGGTCAGATAATTTGTAATTCCAGTCGAGCTTAAATGCAAAACGTTGCCCTGGTTTCAGCGGAGCCGGTAATTCAATCCTCATCATTGTTTTGTTGACCGTGTATTTTAATGGCTTGCCGGCTGCATCTGTCAATTTTAAAATATTAAAACCAAAACCATTATCACCCTTTGCTTCGTCGGCTCTGTCTAATTGCTGCGGACTTGATTGCCTGCTCATCGTATTACTGGTCTGGTAATTGGCATTGTTCACCGTACTGTGCTGATTTTCATCCATCTGTAGCCAGAGATAAGTAAGCACATCAGGAGAGTTGTTAAAATAAGTAACCGTTTCGCTGCCATTCAGCTTCAGGTTTTTTTCATCCAACTCACACTTAATGTCATAATCACAACGCTGCTGCCAGTATTTAGGACCAGGGGCACCGCTGGCAGTGCGGTATTCGTTGGGGGTGGGGAAATTACCACCCATCTGTTCAAATTTGTTACCATGATTGCTGCCGGGATTGTTGTAAATATTCTGTGCCGAAAGACTCAGGCCAAAACAAACTCCAATTATCAGGCAGGAAATGAAATTCTTCATTGTAGAATATGATTTGTGTAATAAAAAATACTTTCGTTGTTTTCAAAAATAAGATAAATAACAGGGGCAAATAAAAAATGCCGGAACCCATTATTGATTCCGGCAATTTTACGACCAAAAAAATTATTTCAGGCCAAAATTACATCAGCGGTCTACCAATGGCCCTGTCAGAATCCTTTCTTTTCCTTCGCTTTCTGCATCGGGTTAATTCCCTGTGCCGGGGTTACATTTTGTTTTTGTTTGAATAGTTTGAATTTAGTCGGGGGTTTTATATCACCGTAGGTATTATTACTTTCATCTACATCGGCAGTTTCCTTATACGGATCCAATTTGACGGAGGCTACTTCTTTATCTTTCATGAAAGTTTTAATCACATTCTTTTCATTCTTGCGCCATACCTGTGCCGGTATTCTTTCAATTTCCTTTGTACCATCTTTATAGGTCCATTCAAGAATTATCGGCATCACTAATCCTCCTTTATTGGTAAAAGAAACTTCGTACAGCTGCCTGTTGCCATATTTCTTCCTGCCTTCTTCGTCCAATTGTTCTGTCTGGGACTTCATAACTACGGGGTATTTTGTTGAATCCCATTTCTCCATTTCCCTGTCATATCTCCAGTAGAAGTCACGCAGTGATGTATCCTTATCAGTTTCAAAAACTATACTTTTATCATCCTTGTTGCGGATCTTGGAAATGTCTTCAAAGGGGTTTACCTGGGGTTTAGACAAACTCATCATAATAGTTGTATCGTTTACCTGCCCCGGTATAGCCGTTACATCCGGCACCATATGTTTCACTGTATCTATTGAAATGTCACAGGCATCTGTACCATAAAACCATCCTCTCCAAAACCAGTCAAGGTCTTCACCCGTTGCATCTTCTATAGTTCTGAAAAAATCTGCCGGGGTAGGGGATTTGAAAGCCCAGCGTTTTGAATATTCCCTGAATGCATTATCAAATGCCTCACGGCCAACAATCGTTTCCCGTAAAATATTCAGCCCGGTGGCAACTTTGGAATACGCATTAGCCCCAAAATTGTTGATGTTCTCTGAGTTGGTCATAATAGGTTCCAGTTGATCCTTTGGCAATTTCATGTAGTTGGTAATAGTAAAGGGCGGTCCGCCATTAGAAGGAAATTTATTATCCCATAGCTCCTGCGTCAGGTATTGCAAATAAGAATTCAGGCCTTCATCCATCCATGTCCACTGACGTTCATCACTGTTTACAATCATCGGGTAAAATGTATGTCCTACTTCATGAATGATGACAAATATGGCGGCATTCTTTGCCCCTTCAGAATAGGAACCATCCGGTAATGCACGGCCGGGATTAAAAGAGATCATGGGATATTCCATTCCCTGATTCCCTTCTACACTTATCGCAACAGGGTAAGGATAGGGGATGGAGAATTTCGAATAGGTTTTAATGGTATGCGCAACAGCTTTTGTAGAATACTTGCTGTAGATGGGGTAAGCCTCTTTTGCATAATAGCTCATAGACATTACCTTTTTTCCTTCCACCATCGTTGGCAAGGCATCCCAGACAAACCTGCGGGAAGATGTCCAGGCAAAGTCACGGACATTATCAGCCTTATATATCCAGGTTTTCTTCGCTTTATTTTTTTGCTTTGATGCATTTAATGCTTCATCTAATGTTACGATCTGCAATGGCTCTTTCGCAGTTTGAGCCTGTTTCCACCTTGCCATTTGTGTGGGTGTAAGTGTTTGCGGATAGTTTTGGCACTCACCGGTTGCACCAAGAATATGATCGGCAGGTACCGTCATCTGTACTTTAAAGTTTCCAAAACATAAAGTGAATTCGCCTGTTCCCGTAAACTGATGGTTTTGCCATCCCTGGTCATCACTGTATTTACAAAGCCGGGGATACCATTGTGTCATGGTATAATTATTATTGTTGTCTTCCGGAAAATTTTCATAGCCGCCTCTTGCACCGCCAAAGCGGAGGAAATCTCCCCGGTTGGCAAGCTTATAGTTCCATCCGACATTAAACACAAATTTCTGACCGGGCTTTAATGGCGTTGGTAGATCCACTTTCATCATCGTCTTGTTAATCGTATACTTCAGTGGTTTGCCGGAAGCATCAGTCAATTTGGTGATGTTTACACCATAGCCGTTATCCGATTTTTTTTCTTCATAGCGGTCAAGCACTTTGTCGGTGGTTTGCGGGGGCAGCGTATTTTGATTCTGATAATTGGCATTGTTAACAGTGCTGTGCTGATTTTCGTCGAGTTGCATCCAGAAATAACTTAAGACATCGGAGGAGTTATTAAAATAAGTGATGGTTTCGCTGCCCGTCAGTTTGTTGCTGACTTCATCCAGTTCACATTTTATATCATAATCCACCCGCTGCTGCCAGTATTTAATACCGGGTGCGCCGCTGGCTGTCCGTTGCTCATTGGGTGTTGGTAGTATTGTTCCCAACTGCTCAAACTTGTTGGCATGATTGGAATTTGAATTGTTTTGTATTTGTGCCTGTACTATTGAAACTGTTGTCAACAGCAGGCAACACAGTAAGAGATGTTTCTTCATGACTTTTCTTTTTTTTAGGTATTCTGTCGAGTGAAATTTTTAAAGCTATACCGAAAACTGCGGCAGATAAAAAGATTACCCAGTCCCGGCGGTTTACTTTTAATATTGTCACAAAAAGATGTGATAATAAAAGCAAAGCAGTTACAACAATTATTTGACCAGCTTCTAATCCTACGTTAAATGCAAACAAGCTCCATCCGATATTCTGGTCATCTGCCATCATAAAACGGATGAAATTGGCGAAGCCCATCCCATGAATTAGACCGAATGCAAGGGCCAGGAAATAATTGATATGTATTGATTTTGGTGTAAATTTTTTCTGCAACAAATTTGAAAGAGCAGTAATGACAATTGTAACAGGAATTAGAAATTCAACCCATTTGGTGTTAAACCGAATCACATCAAACACACTTAAAGCAAGGGTAAGTGAATGGCCGATAGTAAAAGCAGTAACTAATATCAGCACCTGTTTCCAGTCTTTAATGAGATAAATTGCCGCCAAGGCAGCAATAAATAACTGGTGATCCAGTGCATCTTCGCTGATGATATGTTCCCAGCCACTTTTAAAATAAAACCAAAAATCCTGCATCTTATCAACAGTTATTGCCGTCCTTACCAATAATCATCAGGCCGCTCAAACATTTACGAATATTGCAAAAGTTTTTTAGCGGCCAGATGAATTAAAAATAATCCAGACTTTTGTAAACATGAAATATATTGTGTCAATGGCAGCATTAGTCAATAAATGGTTTTTTTTCTCATTAATTCCTGTCACTTTGCTGATCAGTGACGGATTCAGTAATAAAAACATCTCATTTCCCCTTCAGAGCCTGTCCCGAATTTGTTTCGGGAGTGTTAGAGGGCTTCATCCTTTTCATGTAAGTGTTGTGGAAGTGGAACATAATGCTACGGACAAAACACTGGAGATAAGCTGCAAGATATTCACTGATGATTTTGAAACCATACTGGCTAAGAATTACAAAACAAAGGTTGACCTGATCAATCCGCCCGATAAAGCAGCAATGGATTCTTTGGTAAAGAAATACATTCTTAGCCATCTGTCCATCAAAGTAAACGGTAAGCCGGTTATTTTGAATTATATTGGATACGAAAATGAGAAGGAGGCAGCGTATGGTTACGTTGAAGTGGAAAGTATTTCATCGGTAAGTAAATTAGAAATAACCAACAGTATCCTGTTTGATAAGTTTGACGACCAGGTGAATATTATGCATATAAAGGCAGGAGGCGACAGAAAGAGTACAAGACTAAATTACCCTGATAAAGATGCAGTATTTAATTTTTAATTGCTCTTTTTCACATTCAGGGTTAAACACCCGGTGAGGATTATATTGATTGCGGAGAACCAGTGACAAGTAACCAGCTTCATTCTTCCATATCTTCTTTCAACTCATCACTCAGGGTTACCAATACTTTGTCAATCCGGTGGCTATCCATATCAATCACTTCAATTTTAAAACCTTTCCAGCTAAGTTTGTCACCGGTTTTAGGTATTCTTTCCAGTTGATGAAGAATAAATCCAGCCAGGGTATCAAAATCATGTTCACCTTCATTCATCCATTCTGCTTTGTCAAAACGGGTGAGGAAATCGTAAAACGGTATCTGCCCGTCAACAATGAAAGTACCGTCTTCTCTTTCTATGATCTCATAACCGGGGACATCCGTTTGCGGGATATCGCCTACAATGGCTTCGAGTATATCGTTCAGCGTTATCAACCCTAAAATACTGCCATATTCATCTACAATAAAACAGGAATGTATTTTTGATTCTTTAAATTTTTCCAGTACCTGGTAAGGAGAATTGTTCTCAGGAACGAACAAAGCCGGCTGCATCAGTTCTTTAAACAAAGTGTTATCAGGACTTACATAAAGATCCTTAATAGAGACCACTCCTTTCAGATAATCAATGTCCCCATCGCAAATGGGATACACCGAATGTGGTTCACCAATTATTTTTTCTTTGATCTTGTCTTCATTATCATCGAGGTTGAACCAGATGATATCGCTCCGGTGTGTCATCAGCGATGTGATATTGCGGTCTCCCAGATGAAAAACCCGTTCAATAATATCCTGCTCGGCTTCATCAATGGTGCCGGCTTCAGTTCCTTCGCCAATTAATGTTTTTATTTCTTCTTCGGTTACCGCATCATCTTTGGAACGTTTGATATTAAAAATACGGAAGAACAGGTTGCTGATTTTATTCAGCAACCAAACGAATGGATGGGTGAATTTTGCAAAAGCATTCATCGGTCCCGCCACTAATTTGGCAATGCGTTCAGCCCTTAATAAGCCAATTCGCTTTGGAATTAACTCCCCGAAAATGATAGAAAGAAAAGTAACAAGAATAACAATGATAGTGGTAGAAATGCCATTTGCATACTCCCGGAGAAAACTAATTTTTTCAATGGAAGGTTGCAGGTAACGGGCAAACCGTTCCCCGGAATACACACCGGTAAGAATAGCAATGAGGGTTATACCAATTTGCGCAGCCGATAAAAATTTTTCAGGGTTATTCGAAAGGTCTAATGCTCTTCTTGCTCTTTCATCGCCTTTTTCTGCCTGGTGTTCCAGCCTGGATTTTCGGACTGAGACCAGCGATATTTCAGAAATAACAAATAAGGCATTCACAAAAATCAGTGCCAGCAGTATGATAATCTCCATTTAAGCAACAGGTTGGCTGCCGAAGGTAGCAAATCCAAACCGCTTATTGAAGAATGTACCGGTGGTAATACCAAAAGCAAGGCCCAGCAAGGCTCCGCAAACTACATCCAGCGGATAGTGCACTCCCACATAAACCTGTGCATAAGCGATAGAAGCAGCCCAGAACAAAGCTAAAAAGGCCCATTTTCTCAACAGGTGCCTGAACGTAACAAAGAAAAAAGCAGCCATTCCAAAATGATTGGCTGCATGGTTGGAAATAAAACCGTAGCCACCGGCACAATGTTTTACCAGCAGCCGGACCTGGTTAGCAAAATCAGGGTCACTACAGGGTCTTAATCGTTCAAACTCATGCTTGAAAACGTAAGTGCCGGTCATATCTGTCAGTGCCACGGTAATAAGAAAGAAAACAAACCACCATATTCCTTTTGTCTTAAAATTCAGCAACACAAATACGAACACAAATAAATAAAGCGGTATCCAATGATTTGAATTGCGTAAAAAAGGCATCACGGTATCAAATACAGAATTTGCCCAATCGCCATTTATTTTTTCAAAGAGGCCTTGGTCCCATTGCACTAATTGTTGCCAGAATGTGATTGCCAAAAAAAACATTCTTACAAAAGTAGGGAGTTAAGACAGAGCCACTTGTTGAAACGGTTTAAATTCTATTCTTTTGTAGTCCTTTTGCCGGTGGCAAAAATTTATACTCCGGATGCTATTCAGAAATAAAATACCTAAAACGATACTGTGGGTCACCAACCTGCTGCTCATCTTCCTGCTGATATTTACTTTATTCAGGATAGCAACCTTTATAGCCTTTCGGCCCGGCGGTGTTTCATTTGGCGATGTTATCCCTTCTTTTTTGATGGGCATACGGTATGATCTGCGCTGGATAGCTTTTATATTACTTCCCGTTATTTTATTAAGCATGATGCCCCGGCTATCACCTTTTTATTCGGCGAGGAATAAAAAATGGTGGACCTGGTATCTTGCTGTCAGCACTTTTATAGTTTTTTTCTTTTTTGCGGCTGGCTTTGGCAGCTTCTCCTACAACCAGACACCACTTGATGCAGGGGCAATGAATTTTGTTGAAGATCCGGGTATTTCATTAAAAATGATGTTTCAAACCTATCCCATGGTATGGATGATACTGGGGTTGATAGTAGCTGTTCTTTTTTTTCGCTGGATGTATCACCGCAGTCACTGGCAGGTAATCAACAGAACTGATGGCAAGGGTATCCGTTACCGGAGAAAATATTTTGTTGTCACTGCGCTGATACTATTTTTATTTACCTGGGGCAGTTTATCGTGGCTGCCGCTGACCCGGAATGATAGTTTCAAATTCAGGAATGCTTTTAAATCATATCTCGCTATTAACCCGTTGCAGAATTTTTTTGCTACACTGAAATTAAGAAAGCCGGAGTTTAATGAACAAAAAGCAAGAGCAGCTTTTCCGCTGATGGCAGAGTGGATGCAGTTGCCGGATCCCACTTCTTTTTCTTACCGCCGGGAGGTGGGTCCCCGCAGTAATTCCCTGGAAAGCCGCCCCAATATTATACTGGTGCAGTGTGAATCATTCAGTATGTATAAAAGCACTATGAGTGGTAATCCGCTGAATGCAACCCCTTTTTTCGATTCACTGTGTAATAATGGAATATTCTTTGAACGATGTTTTACGCCACATTTTTCCACTGCAAGAGGATTGTTCGCCATCATAACCGGCATACCTGATGCCCAGTTGTTTAAATTTTCCAGTCGCAATCCGGAAGCTTTACAGCAACATACCATTATTGACAACCTGGAAGATTATGAAAAGCATTATTTCCTCGGAGGCAGCCCGGAGTTCAACAATTTTGAAGGTCTGCTGAAAAATATTGATGGTCTGCAAATGCATGCGGAAGGAAGTTTTAAATCGCCGAAAATAAATGTGTGGGGCATCAGTGATAAAGATCTTTTCCTGGAGGCCAATGAAGTGTTCCGGAAAAAAGACAAACCTTTTTTTGCATTTATACAGACTTCAGATAATCACCGCCCCTATACCATACCAGTTACTGACACCGATTTTCTAAAAGTAACCGTGAAGGAAGATGAACTAAAAAAATATGGATTTGAATCGCTGCAGGAATATAATTGCTTTCGTTATTCAGATTATTGTTTCCGGAAATTTATAGAAGCAGCACAAAAAGAAGATTATTTTCACAATACCATTTTTGTTTTTGTCGGAGATCATGGAGTTGCCGGTAATGCAGCAGCTGTGTATCCCCCTGTATGGACCGATCAGCGGCTGACAGATGAACATGTGCCCTTATTGTTTTTTGCACCTGACCTGCTGCCAGCACAAAAAAGAGGTGAAGTGGTTTCGCAGATTGACATCATGCCCACCATTGCCGGCATGCTGCACCAGTCGTATGTAAATACCACCTTGGGAAGAGATCTGCTTGATCCGGCGAAGAAAAATAATTATGCGTTTATCACCAATACAGCCGGTGGTATTGGCATGGTGACGGATGATTTTTATTTTACAAGAAATATTAATTTTCCTGATGAACAACTGAATTTCATGCACCGGGGAGGTTCAGGGTTAACTAAAGAACAGGAGTATGCTGCCAGGGAGAAGCTTTCAGCTTTTACTACCGCCTTTTATGAAACATCGAAATATTTAATCATGAATAATAAGAAGGATTAAAAAAGAAGGAACAAGATTCAATATCCAAGACACAAGTCGTGATGTTTTTGGTAGCCTTGTTCCTTGTTACTTTGTACTATGTTAATGCATCGGTTGTTCTTCCATCGCTGTACAACCGTTTCTCTTTATCCCCTGCCTGCCCCTCCTTCTTTTTTGCAATAATAATCAGCCGGGGTGTTTTCTTTACATCATATTTATGAAATTCGTAATCGCCAAACACTTCCTGCACCTGCATATCCTGGAAGGCCAGCATATCCGTGAAATCACCCAATGAAAATTTGGCCACTTTTTCTGTATAGGCCAGTGGTTGTGGTAACGAAGAATCATCCACCACAATTTTTTTAAAAAAATGTTCATCGTCATGCCAGCGGAGGAGGCGGTATGTTGTTCCGTTAATTTCTTTTACTTCATTATGTACTATGTTATTTTCTGCATAATGCACATTCAGGTAATCAATCACAAATATGCCACCCGGTTTCAGGCTTTGGGCAATGGTGCGGATGGCATCATCATGTTCCCTCCTGGTTTTGAAATAGCCAAAACTGGTAAAAAAATTGAAAGCATAATCAAAATAATTACCCCAGGCCGGCAATCGCATATCATGTACAAAAAAGTCAAGGTTGGTTTCTTCAAACTGTTTGGCATAAGCAATGCTGTCATCAGAAATATCAATACCGGTGACGGTGAATCCGAGAGATGCCAGTGTTTTGCTATGCCTTCCTTTTCCACAGGCCACATCCAGCATCCGGCTTCCGGGTGCCGGTTTTAAGTGGCCAATCAGTTTTTTTATGAAGGTTTCTGCTTCTTTCTCATCTCTTTCAAAATATAATTTGTGATAAAAGGGAGAATTGAACCAATCTTTATACCATGCCTTTTCTGCCATGCTGCAAATGTACCACTGACAACGTAAGAATCCGTTGAAAATGAAAAGTGTATTTTTGCCGCCTTAAATAGTTAAATGTGGCTTTAATCAAAAGTATATCTGGCATACGGGGAACAATTGGCGGTAAACCCGGCGACAACCTGACACCTGTTGATGTGGTTAAATTTACTGCTGCATTTGGCAGTATCATTTCAGAGAATAAGAGCAATTGCAAGGTGGTAATTGGCCGTGATGGCCGTATCAGTGGAGCTATGGTGCAGAACCTGGTGATGAATACATTGATTGGTATGGGCATTGATGTGGTTGATCTTGGCCTGTCCACTACACCAACGGTAGAAGTAGCGGTGAAGATGGAGAAAGCAGATGGAGGAATTATTGTAACCGCCAGTCATAATCCCAAAGAATGGAATGCACTCAAACTGCTGAACAGCGATGGAGAATTTATTGCTGCCCAGGTGGGGGCAAAGGTGCTTGAGCTGGCTTCTAAAGAAGATTTTTTATTTGCTCCTGTTGATAAATTAGGAATAGTAACGGTTGATGACAGTTATCTGCAAAAACATATTGATGCAATCCTGAAATATCCGTTGGTAAATGCAAAAGCCATTGCCAAACAAAATTTTAAAGTAGTAGTGGATGCCATTAATTCTACCGGGGCCACTTTTGTTCCGGCCTTATTAAAAGCACTGGGTGTAACTGATGTAATTGTGCTGAATGATGAAGTGAATGGCCGCTTTGCTCATAATCCTGAGCCGTTGCCGGAACATTTATCACAACTTTGCAGCGAAGTGGTGCAGCAAAAAGCCCATTTCGGTATTGCTGTTGATCCGGATGTGGACAGGCTTTGTTTTGTAAACGAAGATGGCAGTTTATTTGGTGAAGAATATACATTGGTCGCTATTGCTGATTATGTGCTGGGCAAACGAAAAGGCAATACTGTCAGCAATATGAGCAGCACCAAAGCTCTGAAAGAAATCACTTTAAAGCATGGAGGCGAATATTTCCCTTCATCCGTGGGAGAAGTGAATGTGGTAAAGAAAATGAAAGAAGTGAATGCCGTAATTGGGGGAGAAGGCAATGGGGGCATTATCGTTCCTGATTTCCATTATGGCCGTGATGCGCTGATTGGCATTGGCTTGTTCTTAAGCCACCTGGCAAATCATAAAAAGGGAATTAAGTCACTCCGGAACCAATACCCTGATTATTTTATTTCCAAGAATAAAATAGAACTGGAGAACGGAATTGATGTAAAAGGAGTTTTTGAAAAAATAAAGAAGAAGTACAAAAAAAATCCGATTAACACTGAAGACGGGTTAAAAATAGAATTTGACACTGACTGGGTGCATCTCCGCACTTCCAATACGGAACCTATTATCCGCATATATGCCGAAAGTGATTTTGAAACCAAGGCGGGTAATATTGCGCTGCAGTTGATGAGGGATATAAAAGAATTCGGCACCCCAAATCCCTAAAGGCTGTTAGTGTATTATTTAAGCCAGGTTATACAAAAGCATTTCAAACAGAAAACCTATTACTTATCTTTGCAAGCATTTTAAAACTAAGTTTCCGCCAACTGGCGGAACAGGGATTTTTATATGAACCGCATTTATTTTGATAACGCTGCTACTACTGCACTTGATAAAGAAGTGCTGGATGCCATGTTGCCATATCTGACATCGAATTTTGGCAACCCGTCTTCTATTTATTCTTATGGGCGGGAATCAAGACTGGCTATTGAATCAGCAAGAAAGTCGGTGGCTAAACTATTAAATGCCCATCCGGGGGAAATTTTTTTTACCAGTGGTGGTACAGAAAGCAATAACACCGCCATATTATCTGCTATACGGGATTTGGGTTGCAAGCATATTATCACTTCACCTATAGAACATCATGCAGTGCTGCACACGGTGGAGCATTATGATTGCGGTGATGAAGTAACCAGCAGCCATGTAAAACTTACTTCAACAGGTCATGTTGACTTAACTGATTTGGAAGAGCAGTTAACTTCGCAGGAAGAACGTTGTTTGGTTACACTGATGCATGCCAATAATGAAATCGGAAATATTCTTGATATTGATGCAGTAGGTAATCTTTGTAAGAAATATAATGCCATTTTTCATTCTGATTGTGTGCAAACAGTTGGTCACTATCATTTGGATCTGAGAAAAACACCGGTTCATTTTATTTCCGGGGCCGGACATAAGTTTCATGGACCCAAAGGAGTTGGTATTTTATATGTCAATGATAATATCAAAATCAAACCTTTCATTTTTGGTGGCGGGCAGGAGCGGAATATGCGGGCCGGTACAGAAAACCTGTATGGTATTGTTGGCTTTGCCAAAGCATTGGAAATGGCGATGCTCAGTTATGAAACTGACAGCCGGTATATTCAATCACTCAAAACCTATATGATTGAGCAACTCCGCAAGCATATCAAAGGTATTCAGTTTAACGGCGACCAGGAAGGTAAATGTCTTTACACCGTCTTAAGTGCAGCTTTTCCCAAAACAGAGAAATCGGAAATGATTCTTTTCAATCTTGATATGAATAATATTTGCGTATCGGGTGGTAGTGCCTGCAGCAGTGGCGCCGATGTTGGCAGTCATGTTATCCGGGCTATCAACAATAATCCGAATTTGGTCACCGTTCGCTTTTCTTTCAGCAAGCATAATACAAAGGAAGAAGTGGATACTGTAGTGAGTAAGTTGAAGGAGTTGATATAGTCAATTGTGAATGGTCAATTGTCAATAGGTTATTCTGATCTGCGGAAATTTATTCACTTCTCACTATTCATCATTCACAAATAATACCACGGATTCCGCTTTGCTGCCCACATATACTTTCGCATATTTCTCCAGAAAGCCAGCACCATGTAAATAATAATCGGGGAACCCATCGTAAGAATGGAAGTGTACATAAAATATTGCCGGATCTTGCTGGCAGATATTCCCATCCGGTTGCCAATGGCCGAACAAACACCAAAGGCATTCCACTCCACAAATCTTTTAAACTTGTTCATCCCTCTAATTTACAGCATTGTTATAAAAGAAGCAATAAGGCTTTATTCACACCCTGTTTTTTCGTAATTTCGCCACATCTTTTATTCATTTCTAAAGATTCCCCACCATGGTATTTGATTTAGATCTTATAAAGAAAGTTTATAGTGAATTACCTGCTAAAGTATCTGCCGCCAGGCAACTGATTGGCAAGCCTTTAACCCTGACAGAAAAAATTCTGTATGCCCATTTATATGGAGCATTGCCAGCCGCAGCCCACAGCCGCGGAAAAGATTATGTGGACTTTGCCCCGGACCGTGTGGCCATGCAGGATGCAACGGCGCAAATGGCTCTGTTACAATTTATGACAGCAGGCCGTAGTACAGTGGCAGTTCCTTCCACGGTGCATTGCGACCACCTGATACAGGCAAAAATTGGGGCAAAAAAGGATTTACAACTGGCTATTGAAACAAACCGGGAGGTTTATGATTTTCTCTCAAGTATTTCTGATAAATACGGAATCGGTTTTTGGAAAGCCGGTGCCGGTATCATTCACCAGGTGGTGTTAGAAAACTATGCTTTCCCCGGTGGTATGATGATTGGAACCGATTCTCATACTCCCAATGCAGGTGGTTTGGGTATGGTGGCGATTGGTGTAGGGGGTGCTGATGCGGTGGATGTAATGGCCGGTCTGCCATGGGAATTAAAAATGCCAAAAGTTATCGGCATAAAGTTGACCGGTAAGATGAGTGGCTGGACAAGTTGTAAAGACGTTATTCTTTGGGTGGCCGGGCAGCTAACCGTAAAAGGCGGAACCGGTGCCATTGTTGAATATTTTGGTGAAGGTGCCGACAGCATGAGTGCAACAGGAAAAGGAACGGTGTGTAATATGGGTGCGGAGATTGGTGCCACCTGTTCGTTATTTGCTTATGATGAAAAAATGAGTGCATACCTGAAGGCTACCGGCCGTGAAGAAGTGGCAGCACTGGCTGATGGTATTAAAGAACATCTTCGTCCGGATGCAGAAGTATATGCTGACCCTGCAAAATATTATGATCAGTTACTGGAACTTGATTTAACTACATTAGAACCTTATGTAAATGGTCCGTTTACTCCGGACCTTGCCACACCTGTTTCTAAAATGGCTGCTGCCGTGAAAGAAAATGGGTGGCCTGCTAAATTAGAAGTGGCATTGATAGGAAGTTGCACTAATTCTTCTTATGAAGATATTAGCCGCAGTGCTTCTATTGTAGAAGATGCAGTTAGTAAAGGATTAAAAGCTAATTCTGAATTTACTATCACCCCGGGCAGCGAACTGGTTCGTTTCACCATTGAAAGAGATGGCTTCATCAATACATTTGAAAAAGTGGGTGGTGTTGTATTGGCAAATGCCTGTGGCCCTTGTATTGGTCAGTGGGCAAGGCATATAGATGACCCCAACAGGAAGAACACTATCATCACTTCCTTCAACAGAAATTTTGCAAAGCGTAATGATGGGAATGCCAGCACCCATGCATTTGTGGCAAGTCCCGAAATTGTTACAGCCATGGCCATTGCAGGAACGATTGCATTTAATCCATTAACAGATAAATTAAAAAATGATAAAGGCGAAGAAGTATTATTAAAAGAGCCAACGGGTTTTGAATTACCTCCAAAAGGTTTTGCAGTAGAAGATGCCGGTTACCAGGCTCCTGCTGCTGATGGTAGTGGCATTTCTGTAAAAGTGGCTGCTGATTCCAAACGTTTGCAATTACTTGAACCATTTAAAGCCTGGGAAGGAACAGATTTAAAAGGACTGAAGTTATTAATTAAAGCAAAAGGAAAATGTACCACTGACCATATCAGTATGGCAGGTCCTTGGTTAAAGTTCCGTGGGCACCTGGATAATATTTCCAACAACATGCTTATCGGTGCTATCAATTTTTATAATGAAAAAACAGACAGTGTAAAAAATCAGCTTACTGGTGAATACGGCGCTGTACCTGCTACGGCAAGGGCATACAAAGCAGCCGGTGCAGGAAGTATAGTTGTTGGGGATGAAAACTATGGCGAAGGTTCATCAAGAGAACATGCAGCGATGGAACCAAGATTTCTCGGAGTAAGAGCAATATTGGTAAGAAGTTTTGCCCGGATACATGAAACCAACCTGAAGAAACAGGGTATGCTTGCATTGACCTTTGCGAATAAAGAAGATTATGATAAAATACAGGAAGATGATAGTATTGACATAATTGGTCTCACCTCTTTTGCTCCGGGAAAACCATTAACTGTTGTCCTGAACCATAAAGATGGGACTGTTGATACTATTTCAGTCAATCATACTTACAACACACAACAAATTGAGTGGTTTAAAGCAGGTGGTGCTTTGAACGTAATCAGGAGGCAGTTTGTTGATTAATTCAATACGGGAGTTAAATTTTATTCCCGTTGCAAGACGGGATTTTTTTTGCAATGCCCGGTAAAGTAAATTGATGTTTCCCCGACAACGGGGATATTTCTCTACACAATCACCCCATCCTTCCTTCTGACTGTTTTTTGGGAATTTTTAATATATAGATGAAAACTATACGTTTATGATATTTGGTACAATAGTTGGCTTCCACTGTAATTATTACCTAAAAAATTGTTACCATGAAAAAATTATTTTCAGTACTATGCACATTCATAATTTCAAGTATTGCAATTTCGCAATCTCTATCAAATACAGTTACAATAAATGTAACAGGAAACCGTACCAAACAAATTGGTGTTGACAGTAAATACTATACTATCGACAATGGCAGCTTAACTGAAGAACAGGTTATAGTTATCAATAACATGGAAAACGGGCAACATATCCTTGACGTTGTCCGGAGTAATCAATT
The DNA here is from genome assembly GCA_031422725.1 of Chitinophagaceae bacterium. Classification (GTDB taxonomy): domain Bacteria; phylum Bacteroidota; class Bacteroidia; order Chitinophagales; family Chitinophagaceae; genus JJ008. The sequence continues at coordinate 28,204 of JANPMI010000005.1, forward strand.
TAATAAGACATCTTCTTATAAAACAAGTTTTTCGGTAAGAGACGGGTATAATTTAGATTTGAATATAAGTTCAACCGGCACAGTAAGCCTTACTGAAAAACGTATTGAAAACTGGAGAGGTAATGGTAATACCGCCATCTCTGTGGCTGCCTTTAACAAGTTATACGCCGCCACCAAAAAGAAAACTTCTTCTTCTGCCAGAACTACTTTTCTTGAAAATGAATTTACTAATACGAATAAAAGATTTACTGCTTCGCAGGCCAGTAGACTGATACAATTGGTGAATTCGGAGAGTTTACGTTTTAAATTAGCTAAGCTGTCTTATTTGAGGATTACCGACAGGCAAAATTTCTCTTTAGTTTCCAATCTTCTTAAAAGTACTAATAACAGGAATGAATTAAATAATTATATTGCCACGATATCAGATGATGATATTGATGATGATGATAATGCTTCTGTGCCTCTGACTGATGAAAAATTCAGAATCATTTATAATGAGGTGCTTTCAGAACCCGGGTCAAGCGATAAAAATTATTACCTGCAAAATTTTTTCAGTAAAGATTTTAATTATTACACCTCATCACAGGCAAAACAGTTTATCCAGTTAATAACTACCGAAACAGAAAGGTTCGAGTTGGCTAAAATTGCTTACAGAGGTATCACCGACAGGGAAAACTATGGGGAAGTTTACCAGTTATTGTCCAATTCTTCCAACAGAACAGCCCTGCTTGCCTATATCAGGTCCTATGACAATGAAAATGCCAGGCAGGCAATGAGTGTTACAGATTTTAATACATTATATCAATCTGTGTATAATCAAACAAATAACAGCAGCCGCTATTATGCCATTAATAATGCACTTATTAAAACCGGAAATTATTTCACCGTATCGCAGACAAAACAATTAATACAATTAGTAAATGAAGAAAACAGCCGTTTACAACTTTTAAAAAATGCTTACAAAGTTTTAACTGACAGAGCCAATTATTCACAGCTTAATGATTTATTAAGTTCATCAGCCAGCCGAAATGAATTTAACAGTTATGTGGCGAATTATGATAATGGTTATGACGTTGGTGGTGGGGTGGCCATGAACGAAGCGGATTATAATACTTTATACAGAAGTATAGATGATGCCTGGAATTCGTCCACCAGGTTTAATCTTACCGCTGCGGCATTTAATAACACTAAAAATTATTTTACTACCTACCAGGTCCGTCAATTGTTATTGCTTACTACCACAGAGTCAGACAGGCTGTCATTGGCTAAAATCGCCTACGATAATGTAATTGATTTGAATAATTATACTCAACTCTATGAACTATTCAGCAGCACCAGCAGTAAAAATGATCTCGCCAAATTTGTTTCAGACATGCAATATGGCGGCGGAACAGTATTAAAAACTCCTATGACTGATGCTGAGTTTAATAGTATGTCCAGGGATATCCAGTTTACATTTGGAATTGGAGCTAAAATGAGTGCTTTGGCCGCTATATTTAATAAAGAAACAAATTATTTTACTGTTCAGCAGGCTAAGCAACTTATTCAAATGGTAAGTGCAGAATATAACAGGCTGGAACTGGCAAAATCATCTTATAATAATATCACAGACCCCGTAAATTTTACGCAGATTTATGATATCTTTTCTACGCAGGCAAGCAAAGATGAGTTAGCTGCCTATGTGAGTAGTAATGTATCTCTTAATAAATAGTTGTCAGGCAATTTTATTATAACGGAATCCCGCAATTGCGGGATTCCGAATTTTTATAACCTTGATAAGTTCGTTGATTTTGTTGTAATGGATACCAGCTGTCGTCCCTTTGGTAATTCGCTGGAAGAATAATACAACTTTAATGTAATGCTGCTTCCTTTTTTAAAATCCAGCATATCTTTTACTGGTACACTCATCGCCGCAATAGGTGTAGCGGTATCAGCATAACGAAATTCTTTCAGCACATTATTTTGCCCGTCTTTGATTGTAACAATTCTGTTTTTACCCACTCTGCCACAATGATGATACTTGATGATCAGTTTGTCAGTGGATGAACTTTGATTTAATTGCAGGCTTTTTACGGTGTTCATATCGCTGCCATATTGCTGCAATATCACTTTATTATTCAGGTAAATTTCAAAACCTTCTCCACCCGGTTTGTGTGAAAAAGAAAACAGTGCTGTGCAAATAGCAACCAGTGCCAGTGTTTTACTAATAATTGATTTCATGATGAATACTTTTTAAAATTGAGAATAAGAGAATGTTGTCAGTACAAAGGAACTATGCAGCAGTACCGGATAAAAATTCCTTTGACAAGAAGAGCACCGGGCTTGATGTATTGCAGGAAGGAGGATAAAGGCACCATGATTTTACTTATTTTTACGACATATTTCAATATGAACAGGTTAAAACCGGAAGTAGATATTGTTTTAGATATTTTGAAAGCCGTGCTGCTGGCGCAGCCATTGTCGTCATTTACTCAAAGTTTACTCCACCAATACCAGGAAAGGGGCGGACTTAGTAAAAAACAATTACAAGGATTGCACAGCAAAGCTTTAAAAGTAAATACAATCCCCCAAGGTAAGCTGGCAACTTTAGAAGCGATTATTTTAAGAAAGCATGCAAACCACAGATCGGAACTGCCCGCAGCAGTTCCGCTTTATACCAAAGATGTGGCAAGAGGTAAAATGATTGAAGCCATACTTATAAAACACCCGCAACATAAACGGGTATTATTTTTCAAATTAAAATTTGATAATAACGAAGTGTTTTCAGCAACAGAACTTACGGAATTGCAAAAATTTAATAAATTGTTTGGATGATTTTTTAAATTTCTTTAAGAAAGGCAGTGACTTACTCACACAAGTTCAATGTCTCCGTTGATTTATTACTGAACTGTATCTTATTAATTTTGCCTGCTTTGGTATAATATAAAATTAATGTACCATAAGCTGTTTGAAAAGCATCCCAGCTCACATCTTTAATTTTTGGATGACCGAGCCATTTAAATAAGGAGTTCCGGCTGGCACCCATTAACGGCAGACTTATTTTCCCTTTAAACTTTTCTCTAATCTCAATGTAGTCACGGCCGGTATAAAAATATATATCCTTGTCTTTGTAAAATATTCCGCCGCCACACCTTGATGCTGGCGATTCGGCCTCTTCGCTGGTAAAACAAGGGAAACTTTGCTTTATCTGTGTTTGGGTAAATTCAGGTTCTATGCTATTTACTTTTCCGGCAAGTATATCAACCACAAAAGTGCTGCACAGGGCTGTTGTTTTAAGCTGGGCAGGTGTATCAGTAAAAAAGATGCAGCATGTGGCAAGAAAAAGAAAGTTTTTCATATGCTTTATTTATTATCATCACTCATAAGCAAATTCCCTGCTAAGTTTAGCAGGTTGATTATATAGTTGATAATAAGTATAAAAGAGGGCCCTTATTTTCTTATAATACATTGTTTGTGTTTGTTTTATTTATTTGTAATAGCCTTGTCAGAAGGTGGAAATTAAACTAACTTGTTTGCGGTTTTGGCTGGCTCCGGAGGCAACCTTTATTCTCCTGTGAACGATATGGCAATGAAATATACTACCGACTTGCTATCTGCAGATGAACTGACTTATCATGTTGAGGCTTGTGCACTTAACAACAGGGGGAGTCAAAAAATTCTATATAACTCCTTCTATGGCTATGCCATGGCCATCTGTGACAGGTATGCCAATAAACAGGAAGATGCAGTGGAAATATTGAATGATGGCTTCCTGAAGGTTTTCAAAGAAATACACCATTACCGGCCGGCCTATGCAGATGTGATCAGTTCTTTTAAAGGATGGCTGCGGAAAATTATGGTCTATACTGCTATTGATAATTTCCGGAAAAATCATAAACATAAGCTGGTAACACAACTTGATAATGTAGTGTTCCAGCTGCCAACAGTCCATGAAGATGCTATTGAAAAGTTATCGTACGAGGAAATTATCAGGGCTGTGCAGGAGTTATCTCCTGGTTACAGAACCGTTTTTAATCTTTTTATAATTGAAGGGCTGAGTCATGATGAAATTGCCGGGCAACTCGGTATTTCCAATGGTACTTCTAAATCAAACCTTTCTAAAGCAAGAAAACAATTACAGAAAATTTTATTTAAACAAAACCAAATACAAGAAGAGAGAAATGCAGTCTGACGAATTTGATAAAAAAATAAAAGAAGCAGCGGACCATCATCACCCGGCTTATGACGAGAAGGCATGGATGAAGATGGAGAAGTTGCTGGATACACATCTTCCGCAAAAAAAAGATGACAGAAGAAGAATTATTTTCTTCCTGTTCCTGTTTTTGATAATAGGAGGCGGGGTCACCCTATTTTTTATTGCAGGGAAAGGCAGGAAAAAAGATGACTCAGTCATTGCAAATAACCTGCAACCTGATAAAACTACCACTGCGAACGAAACTTCCGGAAAACAAGAAAGCAGGGATGCGGTCATTGATAATAAAGTAGCCGGAGGAAGCAACGAAGTAAATAATACAGTTACTCAGCCTGAAAGTTCATTACCTGCCTCCGGTAGTAGCATACCGGCAAAAAATCTTATAAAAAATGCGGAAAAACGTAACAGGTCTAACGCTGATGTGGTAATAAAAAAGAATAATAATGCTCCTGGTTATTTAACGAAGGTTAATAAACCTGTTTCTGAAGCAGGGGACATGACTAATAATGTGGAAGTTCAGCCAGATGCAGATCCATTTAAACTCAATAACAAAAACTCTTCTGCTGAAATAAGCAAGGCTGTTAGCAATAATGAAAAGGAAAACAAGGAAGTTCATCCGGTTGTAACTAATAACCCGGCACCCGGCATAAAACAACCTGTAAAAAATGAAGCAGCAGCTGTAAGTCAGGTTCCGAAAGAAAAGCCGGTTAAAATAAAAAATAAAAAAAGCAGTTTCTTCTCCCTTAATTTTTCAGCCGGACCGGACATAAGTTTTGCCGGTTCTGGTAAGCCCGGCAAGGCAAAACTTCTTGCAGGGGCAGGATTCGGCTACACTTTTAAAGATCGCTTTACAATCAGAACAGGTTTTTATGCGTCCAGTAAAATTTATTCAGCAGCTGAGTCTGAGTACCATGCCCCGGCAATATTCTATGTCTATTACCCTTATCTTGAAAAAGTTGAGGCTGATTGTAAAGTATATGAAATACCCCTATCCTTCAGTTACAACTTTAATAAATCAGCCCGGCAAAACTGGCTTGTGTCAGCAGGCCTTTCTTCCTACATTATGAAGAAGGAAACCTACAATTATTTTTACAAGACTGCTCCATCAGGTCCTACTGTAACAAGAGAATGGAGTCCGTCTGATAAAAACAAACATTATTTTTCTGTCCTGACATTATCCGGAGGGTATCAAAAAAATATCAGCAAGTCAGTTTCGTTGATGATTGAGCCTTACCTTAAATTGCCATTAAAAGGTGTAGGTTATGGTAAAGTAAAATTGAATAGTTCTGGGGTACTGTTTACTGTCGGAATAAAACCACTGGAATTAATTAAGAAGTCAAAAAAGTAAATCAATCCGGCAACCTTTGAAAAGTACAAAACGATTAAGTTTAAAACTGACTTATGCGACTTTATAATTCTACTTCTTCAATCATATTAGTTATTGTTTCCACGGTTTTAATCAGTGGATCCTGCAGTAAAGGCGGAGGCACTACTCCACCAAATCCATGCAGTGGAATAACCGTAACGGTGAGTGCCACAACAAGCAATCCTTCTGCACCCGGTGCCAGCGACGGAAGCATAACAGCATCCGCATCGGGAAGTTCCGGGTTTACCTTTAGTATTAATGGGGGAACTTTTCAGTCATCCGGCACTTTTGGAAACCTGGCGGCTGGCTCTTACACCATTGTTGCAAAAAGCAGTGGCGGATGTACTGGTTCTGCAACTTTTACTTTAACAGCTGCTAATCCCTGTGCCGGAATAACTATTACAGTAAGCGGTACCGTAACGAACCCAACAGCCGGCAACAACAATGGTAGTATTGCCGCAACGGCTTCCGGAAGTTCCGGGTTTACTTTCAGAATCAATGGAGGTGCTTTCCAGACCACCGGTACTTTTAATAGTCTGGGTGCCGGTGTCTACACCGTCGAAGCAAAAGACCTCAACGGATGTATAGGTTCAGCCAATTTTACACTAATTAATCCCTGTGCCGGTGTAACTATTATTGTAACAGGCACTGTAACAAATCCCACGGCTCCGGGAGCTACTAATGGAAGCATTGCAGCATCTGCTACTGGCAGCACAGGATTTACCTATAATATTAATGGTGGTGCATTCCAGGCATCCGGCACATTTAATAACCTGGGAGCAGGTGCTTATGTGATCATTGCAAAAGATTTGAATGGATGTACAGGGAGTGCCAGTTTTACACTGACAGCTCCTAATCCATGTTCCGGGGTAACGATTACTGTCACTACAACAATTGTTGGTAACACACCCTGCGAAACTTCCAATACCGGAATGATAACGGCCGCTGCTACTGGTGGTGCGCCTGCTTACACTTTCAGTATTAATGGTGGTGCATTCCAGGGGTCAAATGTTTTTTCCAACCTGATTGCAGGAACCTATCTTATTACTGCAAAAGATGTTAATGGCTGCATAGGCAGTGCCAATGCAACAGTGAATAACCTTCCTGCGGGTCCGTTATTCAATGCCGTTAAAAATGTATTACAGGTGAACTGTGTAAGTTGTCATAATGCTGGAAATTCGCAGGGAGGTATGAACTGGACAGTTGATTGTAACATAGTTTCTTTCAAAGACAGGATCCTGGCGAGGGCTGTTAATGGTAATCCATCGCCTATGCCACCAACCGGTTTATTACCCGCATCAGAACGTCAGAAAATTACTGACTGGATAAATGCCGGAGGTAAGTTTTCAGATTAAGCATTGATTAATACAGGGTGTCCTTTAAAAGAGTCCCGATGTACTGAGCTTATCAAAGTATCGGGACTCTTTATTTTCCCCAGCGAAAAGTTTTAATATCAAAACCGGCGAGGTCAAGTACCCTGTCCACTACAGTGGCTGCAACTTCTTCTATAGTTTTGGGCCGGCTGTAAAAAGAAGGAGTAGCAGGACAAATAACTCCACCAGCCAATGTTACTGTTTCCATGTTACGGATATGAATAAGATTGTAAGGGGTGTCCCTTACAACACAGATAAGTTTTCTTCTTTCTTTTAATATTACATCCGCAGCCCGGGTTATAAGATCATTGGAGATACCTGCTGCTATACGGCCCAATGTGCCCATAGAACAGGGTATAATGATCATCGTATCATACTGACCTGAACCGGATGCAAAGGGAGCCGAAAAATCTGTAGTAGTGTAAATTTTTACGGGAAAATTTTTCCAGGAATCATTCTCTAATTCCGTTTTCCATACCTCCCTGGCATTGTCAGTCATTACTACAGACAATTCTTTCCATTGATCGGGTGCGGCCAATAATTTTTTCAGCAGAATTTCTGCATACAACGAACCGCTGGCACCTGTTATCGCAATGACTGTTTTCTTCATGATACTATTAACCCCCGGATGGCGGAAAAGTTGATGAAGATAAAATAATTATGCAATCGTTTGTGGTAATTATAGCGATGCGGTTTTGTGCAATATTTGCTGTTTGACATTGAGTACAATCAATTTTTTGTGTTTAATGGACATATTTCCCTCACTGTGCCAAAAAATGACATTCAAATGTTTTGTGTTATATTATTATTAACGATATTAGCCTTGAATTTTCATAGGATAAGGTTTAATGGTTAATGGTTTTTGATTAGGGCCCCCGACTTTCGAGTCGGGGTTCTTTTTTTTTATGTCTCCAGAGCAATAGTTGCGGGAAGATAAATTTGCAGAAAGGAGCATTTTTTCACTAACTGATAAGCTGGAAACAAAAAGCCTCCCTGTTACAGGAGGCATTACTATTAAATACAATAAAGTTTATCAAAATCCTTTTAGCTGTTTAGCCGGTTGATTTGGTCGCTGGGTATTTTCATTCCCCATATTTTCCATAATCCAATTGGTCATTTTGCTCCAGAGATGAAAACTGGTATTATCTAACTGGCCAGATATGCCGTGATTCTTATTGGGATAATAAGCACTTTCAAAATCAATATTGCTTTTAACGAGTGCAGAGATCATTTGCGTGGCATTCTGAAAATGCACATTATCATCTGCCGTGCCATGAACAATGAGGTATTTGCCTTTTATCCTGTCCGTGAAATTGATGGGTGAATTATCATCATAGCCACTGGCATTTTCCTGCGGAGTTCGCATATATCTTTCGGTGTAGATATTATCATAATACCTCCACGAAGTAACCGGGGCCACTGCAACAGCGGCACTGAACACATCATTGCCTTTGGTGATGGCGAGTGAACTCATAAAACCTCCATAGCTCCAGCCCCAGTGACCAATATTACTTTTATCAACAAAAGACATATTGCCGATGTACTTTGCCGCATCTATCTGGTCTTCTATTTCAAATTTACCAAGCTGGAGGTAGGTTTTCTTTTTAAATTCTTCACCACGGAAACCTGTGCCGGTATTGTCAACACTTACAACGATAAAGCCTTTTTGTGCCAGCAACTGGTGCCATGCGCTGACGGCCCCAAACCGGTTAGCCACCTGCTGCGATCCGGGGCCACCATAATTACAAAACAATACCGGATATTTTTTTGAAGGATCAAAATTGGCAGGCTTCAGCATCCAGCCATTCAACGTGTCACCTTTGCTGTTGGGTACTTTAATAAATTCAGCTTTGCCATATCCATACTCCACTGTTTTTAGTTTTAGTTTGCTGTTTTCATTTATCGTTTTAACTAATGCAGCACTCAGCACTTTCTTTTTATTTACCAGTATGTTATTTAAAGTAACAGACTGCGGAGTATTCAGATCTGATTTGTAATCATAAAATTGGGTAAACTTATCATTCAGTTCTGCCCGGTGCCATGCTTCGCCCTGCGTTAGCTGGTATGTTTTCTTACCATCAAAATCTGTTACAAATAAATTACGGTCCATCGGACGGGGATAAGCCATTGTGTAAAACACCCTTTTGTTATTTTCATCTACTCCATTGATGCCCGTAACTTCATAATTACCCTTGCTGATCTGTGTTTTTGTTTTACCATCCATGCTGTACAGGTAAATATGATTAAAGCCATTCATTTCACTGGTAAGCAGATAGCTTTTCCCGTCTTTTAAAAACTGCCAGTCATCGTTAATATCAACATAGTATTTATTTTTTTCCTGGTATAGTGGTGTGGCTGTGCCTGTTTGTGCATGGGTGAGCAGCAGCTTCAGATCATTCTGGTAACGGTTCATCCAGAAAACAATTAATGAATTGTCGTTCTGTGTCCATTTGATACGGGGGATATAAATATCTCCCTGTTCATATTGGGCTTTTGCTTTACTGCCCCGGGCTACATCATAAATAAAGATGTCCACCGTAGAATTGCCATCTCCGGCTTTGGGATATTTATAAACGTATTGTTTATTATAGGTATTATCAAACTGGGTAAACTGGTATTCTTTCACTTTACTTTCATCAAAACGGTAATAAGCAATATAGTTTCCTTTGGGGCTCCATTGAAAGGCTTTGGTAAAACTGAACTCTTCTTCATAGACCCAATCGCAGTTGCCATTAATAACTTCATTCCATTTTCCATCGGTTGTTATGGCTTTTGTATTTGCCGCTGCAATGTCGTACAGGAATAAGTTATTGCCTTTTACATAAGCAACTTTGTTTCCATCAGGAGAAAAGCTTGCATGCAGCAATTTGGATGTATCCAGCTTTTGCAATTTACCTGCTGCAAAATCATAGACGTAACTGTAAGCTTTGGAAGAATGGCGGTAAATACTTTCCCGGTTGGTGAAGATGAGTACTCTTTTTTTATCTGTGCTCACTTCATAGTCTGACACCGTCAACTTTATATCATTTTCTTTAATATTGGCGGCCATCAGCACACTGTCCATCGTTTCTCCGGCAAAACCGGGAACAACTTCACCGCGGAAAGTTCCTTTTTTATAAATATCTTCTAATGTGATTTCTTTCGTTTGGGCCACCGCAAACAATGGCAGTACAAACAGGAGTAAGATAAGCTTACGCATCTCGTAAAATTTTATGGTTGTAAATGTAATGGAAACAGGGTAAACCGGTTTGCCGTACAAATAAAAGAGGTGGCACCATAAAAAAAGTGTCACCCCGGCTGTTAAAATTTCAAAAAGTTATTTATTCTTGGGTCTTTCTGTCAGGTAATCAAACCTTTTACCCGTTACTTCGGCCATATCCGGTATAGCTTCTGCCTTGTATTCTCCGGCATCTAATTTCTTTTTAGTGGCCGAGAAGGCTTCCAGTGTTTTCTCAATATCTTCATCCGTATGCACGGCTGTGGGAATAAGACGGTATATAATATGTCCCTTCGGAATAACAGGATACACAACGATAGAACAAAAAATATGATAGTTTTCCCGAATGTCCATCACCATGGCGGTGGCTTCCGGCACATCGCCTTTCATATAGATGGGTGTAACGACAGAATCCGTTTTACCAATATCAAATCCTCTTTCTTTTAATCCCTTCTGTAGTTTGGCGGCATTCTCCCACAATTTATCTTTCAGTTGTGGTTGTGTTTTTAATAATTCCAGCCGCTTCAGGTTCCCCACTACCAATGGCATAGGTAAACTCTTGGCGAATATCTGGCTGCGGATATTATAACGGATATAATCAATAATATTTTTATCGCCGGCAATAAAGGCGCCGATGGATGCCATTGATTTGGCGAATGTAGAAAAGTACAGGTCAATTTTATCCTGCACACCCTGCTCTTCTCCTGCACCGGCTCCTGTTTTGCCGAGTGTACCAAAACCGTGAGCATCATCCACCAATAAGCGGAATTCATATTTATCTTTTAAGGCAGCAATATCTTTCAGGTTGCCCTGGTCGCCGGCCATGCCAAACACACCTTCGGTGATAACGAGTATGCCACCGGCTTTTTGTTTTTCTATTAAAGCAGTGGCCCGTTGCAATTGTTTTTCACAATCCTCTGTATCATTATGTTTATATACATAGCGGTGACCGGGATGCAGGCGAAGACCATCAATGATACAGGCATGGCTTTCGGCATCATATACAATTACATCATGACGGGCACATAATACATCAATGATACTCACCATGCCCTGGTAACCGTAGTTCAATAAGGCAGCGTCTTCCTTTCCTTCAAAGGCGGCCAGTTCTTCTTCTAATTGCTCATGCAGGTCGCTGTTGCCGCTCATCATCCGGGCACCCATGGGCAGGGCCAAACCATATTTTGCAGCACCATCGGCATCTGCTTTCCGCACTTCGGGGTGATTGGCCAGGCCGAGGTAATTATTCAGGCTCCAGACGATCATTTCCTGGCCACGGAATACCATGCGGCTGCCGATATCTCCTTCTAATTTGGGGAAGGCAAAATAGCCATGGGCTCTCTCCCGGTGCTGGCCGATGGGGCCTGCATGTTTCAGTAAACGTTCAAAAATATCTGGCATATTTTCAATTATTTGAGTGCCGCAAAGGTAAGGGTTTCGTTTTTTCAGGCAAAGGCTGAAAATCAGCCCGGAAGCGGTTATTAATCAGTTGCTTCTATTGGTATTTTCGCCATTTTATTATTCGGTTGAAATGCTGATGAATGATAAAATCATTTTAGTGCAGGTGTTTCCAGTCGTAAAAAACAACAGCTTATATCAACCTAATTACTGCTCACCTAAACCATGAAAAAGTAAAAAAATATTTGGTTTTTTACACAGTTCATGTTGTGGGCATGTGCATTGTACTTCAGAGCATCTTAAATTGAGCAAGA
>JANPMI010000006.1:0-2166 GCA_031422725.1 Chitinophagaceae bacterium
TACAAATATGATTTTTAAAAACCCTGAATATCCCGGGATATAATGAAAAAGAATGATTATCAGTAACTCTTAAACGACGGACACATCGCATCCCGCTTGTTGCCATTGTATTTGTCCACAACACCCTGCTTGATGATAGAAAACTCAAAAGCACCACGGGTATTATTAAAATTTTTAAGGGAAGACATCGTAGCATCATAACTGAAAGTGAAGGTTAGGTCTTTGTATCCCAGGCCAAGCATGGGAATGACAGCATCTTTATAGCGGTAATAGGCTCCGGCTATTAAAATCTTTTCGCCGTCACCCGACAAATTATAATGGACATTTAATCCCCCTACAATTTCGTAAGCCTTTGCCTGTAGCGAACCATAAATATTTGGATTAACAATCACCCGGTCATTCACCATAAAACTGCCGTTCAAAAAACCAGTATAGCGAACAGGTATGCGGTTATCAATACCTGACTGCTGATCAAAAAAAGATTCTCTTGGCCGGTTAATATGCAGGGCAGAAAAACCGGCATTCAGGTAAACCCGTTCAGTAGGAAAATAGGCATAGTTGGCTCCTGCCTGTATATCGAGATAGTTGATATTATTTACATCTAATTTGGGAGCAGCCGTTTTATTATCAACATCAAAAAACTTTCCGTTCCACTGACCGGGAAAGGTAAGATTGGAGGTATTGATATTTTTGTTAGCCCATCCTGCATTAAAACCAAGACTCACCAAACTTCCTGCATTCACCATCTGATGGTAAGCAACTGATCCGTAAATTTTGGTAGAAGTTAATGCACCGGTTCCCGCCACATCCCGGAGTATAACACCACCTACACCGAGCCAGCCGGTATTATCACGGTTCTGCATTGTTTGCACATCGCCGAATGCACTCATCGTTTTATAAGGAAAGGCAGTGATGGAAGACCACTGGTTACGAAAATTAACACCAAGACGATAATCACCATCAGGAATAAAACCTGTATTGGCAGGATTGGTAAGCAAAGGAGAATTCATGAACTGGGAGAAATGAAGATCCTGTGCAAAGGCACAAGGCACAAGACACAAGGCACAACCCGCACTCACTATTATTTTTTTGATTCTTTTCATTAGCACATTATCTTATTAACGTTATATCACCTTTCTTAGTTGTTTTGGTGCCATCAAAAAATTCTATACTCAGGGTATAAACATATACATCCATCGGCTGTACTACTCCTTTCACTTTTCCATCCCAGCCCTGGAAACGGTTATTGGTTTCAAACACTTTTTGACCCCAGCGGTTCCAGATAATGAATTGCATTTTGGCAATACCAAAACCCTTTACCATCACCAAACTATTTATATCGCCGCTTTGCGGAGTAAATGCATTAGGCACAGCTACTAATGGATCAATAATCGCCATTACCGGCCGGCAAATTGTACTGTCACAACCCGCAGCATTATATGCCGTGAGACAGGCATTGAATGTTCCCGTAGCATTGTATTGATGCTGTACAGGTGCTCTTGATGCTGTTAACAATGAATCGCCATCGCCAAATATCCATTTGAAACGTACGGCATCCGGTGAGGAAAGATTATCGAAAGTAGTTGGTGTATTGACTAACGGCGGATCTGGTGAATGACTATAGTCCGGCACCGGCGCATCAAATACCTGTATGGTAAAAGTAGTATCATGGGTAATATTACAGGTCCCCAAATTAGTAGCCGTAAGCCTTATAGTATATGAACCAATAGCAGCATATAAATGTGTTGGGTTTGCCAGGGTGGAAGTATTGTTGGGGGAGGAAGGATCACCAAAATCCCACAAATAAGATACACCGTTTAATGAATTATTTTTAAATACCGCATTGTAAGGAATACAACCTGTTGCCGGTGTTGCTATTATTGCTTTTACATTATCTGCAATACTTATGGTAAAAGTGCTGTCATCAGGATTATTGCAATAAGCAGTATCTTTTAGAATGAGTTTGGGTAAATAAGTTCCCAGCGCAGGATAAGTATGGATAACAGCATTAGCCACTCCTATTTTAGCAGGAACTCTCGGACTACCATCTCCAAAATCCCATACAAAGGAAGTATCCTGGAAAGGCCGGGAAATATCTGTCACAGAGTTATTGATAAACTCATAAGTAAATTTAGGACAACCCGGACCCACCGGCTGCCAGAAAGG
>JANPMI010000007.1:0-5494 GCA_031422725.1 Chitinophagaceae bacterium
TGCTGACCAGGGACATGGCGAGAAATACGGCCAGGAAGAAAAGTGTAGCTCTTCTCATAAGCATAGTTTAATGGTGACTAATAAATAATAAGGAGCAGACTAAAAGGCTGTTAAAAGGATAGTGGTTGCTACTAACGAAGAGTGATAACCAGTTTTGGTCTTTTCAATAAATGATGATGAAGATAGAAAGAAGATATTTATAAGAAAAATAAAATTCACTAAATAATAAATTAATAAACAGGGCTTTATCCCGGGAAAAGCATTTTATAATCCACCTTCACTTTGCCTTTGGAAATATCGTTCAGTTTACCCTTCATTAGTTTTCTTTTCAGCGGGGAGATATGGTCTATAAAAAGCTTGCCTTCAATATGATCGTATTCATGAAGGATAACCCTGGCAGAAAGACCGGTAAAGGTTTTGGTATGCTTTTCAAAATTCTCGTCAGTGTATTGCATGGTGACACTTTCCTGCCGGTAAATGTCCTCTCTTATTTTCGGGATACTCAGGCAACCTTCATTGTATGACCATTCCTCCCCATCAAGTTCTGCAATATGGGCATTAATAAAAACACCTTTCACACCCGAAACATCCGGATACTCCTTTTTTTCTTCCTCCTCCATGTTTTTAAACATCTGCTCTGTATCCATTACAAAAAGCCGGATATTTTTATTTACCTGCGGTGCCGCCAACCCAACACCACTGCTGGCATACATGGTTTCCCACATATCTTCTATGAATTTATTCAACTGCGGGTAGCCAGCACTAATATCAGCGGCTATTTTTCTGAGTACCGGATGTCCGTATGCTACAATGGGGAGGATCAATGTTAATTGGTTAATTAGGTATTAGTTAATTGGGAAATCGCAACTACAGCATCACTGGGCAAAATTACCCTGACAGACCCAATTAACCAATTAACGGATTAACTAATCCCCCTTAAATACTCCTGTAGCATAATAGTAGCTGCTATTTCATCTATCAGGGCTTTGTTTCGCCGGTCTTTTTTCTTCATTCCCATTTCAAGCATGGCATTTTTGGCCATTTTGGAAGTATATCGTTCATCCACTTTTTTTAAAGGCATCTCCGGAAAATTTTTCTGCAGGTCTTTTATACATTTCTCCACTAGCGGTGTTGCATGGGTGTCAGATTCATCCCAATTAGTAGGCCAGCCGATAATTATCATTTCCACTGGTTCTTTTAAAAAATAATCTTTCAGGAAAGGAATTAATTCTTTGGAATGAAGGGTTGTTAAACCGGTAGCAATAATTTGCAAAGGGTCAGTTACAGCGATGCCGGTTCTTTTAAGTCCATAGTCTATCGAGAGTATTCTTGCCATTTCAGAAATACGAGGTCAGAAGTAAGAAGTACGAATATCCTCTCTTCAATACCTTCTTATTTGTTTTAAATTAGTTTATAAATAAATCAGCTATAACAAAGATGGCGAAAACAACCGATGCAATTCCATTGGCTGTCATAAAGGCCAGGTTTACTTTTCTTAAGTCAGTTGGTTTTACAATGGAATGCTGGTAGACAAGCATCCCCGTAAATACGGCGGTGCCGGTCCAGTACAACCAGCCAAAATTTCCATACCATGCTGCGCTAACAACTGCTGCTGCACTTACCAAGTGTAAAAACTCCGACACTCTTAACGCTTTTGCTTTACCCAACCATGAAGGGATGGAATATAATTGCTGTGATTTATCAAACTCTTCATCCTGCAAAGCATATATAATATCAAAACCGCTGACCCAGAAAATAACAGCCAATGAAAACAGAACGGGTAATAAAGCAAACTGACCTGTAACGGCAAGGTAAGCTCCTATCGGTGCCAACGACAATCCTAAGCCCAGGATTAAATGACAAAGCGGAGTAAATCTTTTTGTATAACTATACCCCAGCACCACCGCCAATGCAACAGGTGATAAATAAAAACAAAGACGATTGATGAAGAAACAACAGGCAATAAACAATATGCAATTAGTAATGGTGAACCAAAGTACAGTGTTTGCTTTAAGAACACCGGATGGAATTTCTCTTACAGCCGTTCTTGGATTTTTTGCATCAAATTTTCTATCCAGGTAACGGTTGAATGCCATGGCAGCACTGCGGGCAAAGATCATGCAGCCGATAACAAGTAAAAATTTTATTCCTATTAATTTCCAGGGAAACTGTGGCGGAAAAATCTTTGTGTGCCAACCTGGAACTACTGAAGTATTTGCAAACAATGCCAGAAAAAAACCAATCAATGCAAAAGGCATTGCAAAAATGGTATGAGAGAATTTTATAAGAGAGAGATAATTTTTTACTTTCGACATCGTACTAAATTAATTGAATCTATGACTTGAGTCTTTCCGCCGCGGCGGAGGACAGGGGGTTTATCCTCTTTCTCACCAATTCCCACAACACCACCCCGGCTGCTGTAGCAATATTCAACGAATGTTTCATTCCTAACTGCGGTATTTCGATACACCCATCGCAAAGCGAAATAGTTGATTGCTCCACTCCTGCTTTTTCATTTTCAAAAATGACAGCTATTTTTTCATCTGCATTAAAACCGATAGCATTTAATTTAAAACTTCCCTCTGCCTGTTCAACGGCATACACTTTATATCCGTTTTCTCTCAATTCAACAATAGCCTCATCAGCGGTTGCAAAATGTTTCCACCGCACCGATTCTTCTGCACCCAGGGCAGTCTTCTTTATTTCTTTATGGGGGGGCTGAGAAGTATAGCCAATGATATAAATGGCTTCCACCAAAAAAGCATCGGCAGTGCGGAACACACTGCCCACATTATAAGCACTGCGGATGTTTTCCAATACTACAATAACGGGAGTTTTGTCAGACTGTTTGAATTCATCCACCGATTTCCGGCCCAACTCTTCCATGCTCAGTTTGCGCATAGCGCAAAGGTAAGCGGAGAATGATTTTATTTTTTAACCAGCTTTACAGTTCCGCTTTCACCGTTGCCGGATTGATAAGTAAGAAAATAAATCCCTGTTGCCCATCTTTCTGCCGGAAGTTCAAAAAGATTTTCGCCATAGGTTAAACTGTAAACATTTGCTGAGAGTTTTCTGCCCATGGCATCAAACACATTTATGTACAACGGTTGATTAGCCCTTGATTTTATATTCAGTGTAAGTTTATCCTCCACAGGGTTGGGATAAGCTTTGAATATAATGGATTCTTTTACCGAAGAAGGATAATCAAAACAGGCACCTGTATTGGGAATATTCGCATCCATCCATTTCAGCCTGCCGGCCAGCCATGTTTTCAGTGTTTGAATTTCGCCATCATAAGTGGTGGCTACCGGCTGCGGATTGGGCCATACATATTGACCCAACACAGGCCAACGTTGAAAATGACGCTGCCTTGCTTCTGTAGTTAATGTTGCAATTGAATCAATCAATGAATACAAATGCGAAAGGCTTAATGAAGTTTGCCGGAGTTGTTTCCACCGGCACCGGAGATTACTTTTAAAAGCCGTATCACTTAAAAATTTATCCCACCAGAAAGGCACCTGCCAGAAATCATTCGGACAAACAGGGTTAAACTGGTAAGCCCATCCTGTGGTATCACTCCCGTTACAATAATTGGCATTGCGGAAGGCAAGGTCAAAATCCCAGACAGGGCCTGCGGTTATTTTCCCGCCTTTGCTTTGCCTGTCTTTGTAAAAAAAAGAACTCAGGCGGTAGCCATCCACATTGCGGCTTACTTCATTCACAACAAAATAATCAATGAAAGAATTTTCATCCGCAAATTTTCTCCAGCCAGTCTGTTTATGCTGCGACTGTACCCCGTTCAAAACATTTTCAAAACTATCCACATAACTCTTGATATAATTCTTTTGTTCGGGACCTATGGATGTTATTTTAGGATACACATAACTGAAGCGGATGGTTTGGCTTTTGGAAGCGAAGTTTGGCGGGATGACAGAATACCAGGCATCGGCTTCTTTATCTATGCTGAAAATATAACCGCCTGTTACCGCATCACCTGCAATATCGGTTGTATTTATTTTGGGGATATTCACCCTGCCGCTGTTGCGTTTTATTTTTTCCATAAAAACATAAATCCCCTTGTAATCCCCGTTAATGACAAGCTCCACATAGCGGCAGTTAGCAGCCCAATGGCCCATCTCCCTGCTTATAGTATAGGCAAGGAAATTATGCATCAATGTTTTTTCGTTGTAGGGTGCATACAATACCCAGTCGCTTTCTTTTGGTAAACCAAATAATGATTTGTCCTGAGAATTGCCTGTTGCATCCCTTAATTCAATACTGTAGGATTTCATGGGAAATTGTTGTGACGATTGCCCCCGGATTTCAATTCCAATTTTTCCATTATAATGATTGAAAGGGTCAGTTATGTTATTTCTTACTCCCTGGCCATTGTAGATAATACCCATGTCCGCCGTTATCTTCGGTTCATCAGGAATGGTTTGCCCGTTGGTAGTAATAATAATTAATGGAAGATTGGAAGAAACTGGTGTTTGTCCTTCACTAATAAACAAAAGTAATAAGCAGGCTACTAACAGAATACTTTTTTTCATATACACAAACGGTAAAAATAATTGAATAGAGTGACAAAAGTTATTTTATCCCCAACTTGTTGAGCAATCTCCGTATCTGCATAATACTACATCAACACTTCCTTATTTTTGTCTTTCATGTCAAAAGCAGCTACTTCCGATACACCCATGATGATGCAGCACCGGGCTATCAAGCAGAAATACCCGGATGCCATATTGCTGTTCCGTGTCGGTGATTTTTATGAAACTTTCGGACAGGATGCAGTTGTTACTTCCCGGGTACTCGGTATTACATTAACTAAAAGAAATAACGGGGCCGCCTCTTCTTCCGAGCTGGCTGGCTTCCCTCATCATGCCCTGGATACTTACCTGCATAAATTAGTAAGAGCCGGTCACCGGGTGGCTATCTGCGATCAACTAGAAGATCCCAAACAAGCCAAAGGCATTGTAAAAAGAGGGGTGACAGATATGGTGACACCGGGTACTACGGTGAATGATAAATTGCTTGAACATCACAGCAATAATTTTCTGGCTGCCATCCATTTTGCAGATACTCCGGCAACGGCTCAGTATGAACAATATGGTCTGGCGTTCCTTGATATTTCCACCGGCGAATTTTTAATTGCCGAAGGCGACAGGGAATATGCCGATAAACTATTACAAAGTTTTAAACCTGCAGAGGTTGTTTTTCAACGTCATCAGCAGAAGAAATTCAAAGAATATTTCACCGGTAAACTCTATACTTATGCGCTGGATGAATGGATATTTAATAATGCCTATGCAGAAGATATGCTGCTGAAACATTTTGAAACTCATTCTTTAAAAGGATTTGGAGTTGAAGAATTAAAGAATGGTTTAATAGCTGCAGGCGCCATTATTCATTATTTAAAAGATACAGAACATCCCAACCTGCAGCATATTATTTCCCTGCAAAGAATAGATAAAGATGATTTTTTGTGGATGGA
>JANPMI010000008.1:0-3130 GCA_031422725.1 Chitinophagaceae bacterium
GTTCTTGTTTCTAAGGTGCTGCTTTGATAATTGGTCAATGGAAATACATAGGAAGAATCGTTGGTAATGGAAACAAAGCCAACAGAATCAATATCTGTTTTGCC
The DNA here is from genome assembly GCA_031422725.1 of Chitinophagaceae bacterium. GTDB lineage: Bacteria > Bacteroidota > Bacteroidia > Chitinophagales > Chitinophagaceae > JJ008. The sequence continues at coordinate 105 of JANPMI010000008.1, forward strand.
CCATTCTTTTAACAGGCTGTCCACTTCTTTTTGGGGTGGATTGCGGAGCATTTCATCACCAATGAAAACCAATGTATCCAGTCCGGCTCTTTCCGTGGTAAAGAAACCGGCATAGCGGTTGTTAACACCATTCTCATCACTGATGAAGGTGAAATGTGACTGATTGTATTGAGAAGGAAATCTTGCATTCCCTAATTTTAAGTCTGTGAGTTTTGATATTTGTTTCACATCAGACTTGTTCCAGTTGTCAACGAGGTAGATATTGAAACGTTTGCCGGGTAATGAATCATCGCTGGTAGCAGCTTTTGCCGATGGCCGGTTGCTGGAATACAGGATACCTGTTTTATTAGGAAATGCTACAAATGATGGATCAAGGTCATCGTACACATCATTGGTAACCTGCTCAAAAGTCTGCTTATCTATTTTATAAACATAAATATCTGTCTGGCCGCTTCTCACTCCGCTGAACAATAAAGTATTATTATCGAGCATGTATTTCATGTCCTGTATCTGGTCAAATTTTTGAATTTCGTGTTGCCAGAGTTTGTTCCGGTTCACCAGGTCATACACAAAAAATTTTGTTTTTCCTTCCTCGTTGTACAACACGGCGAGACGGGTTCCCTTTCCATCCCAGGCAAGTATCGGGTAGTTGGGATGTTTTTCTTCCTCCCGGGTACGAACACCGAGTTTCAGTAATACCTTTTTGTTCACAAAATTTTCCATCAGCACCACCTGGTAGCGTCCCTGTTTGAACTCCACCACGGCGTAAGTAAAACTGCGGGGTAAAGGATTAGCATTAAAACGTATAAAATCTTTCTTCCCTATTTCTTCACTTACAGAAAGCTGACCTTTGGGAGAATTGCGGCGTCCACGGAGATCTTTAAAATATTGCTGCGGCACTTCTGTCATAAAATCCCGCAATATTATTTTGAATTTCTTTTTGGCAATTTTCTGTGATGCATTATTGAGGTTGCGGTAAATGCGGGCCAGGTATAAAAAATAAGTAGTCTTGTTTTTCCCGTATTTATCGGCAATATATTTCCAGAAGGAATGGCCTGCCAGCAAAGGTTTTTCAAAAGCAAACTGGTAAAAATTATTATAGCTGCTGTTTAACATGACAGAACGCAGATCATCATCAATAACAGTACTCCAGTTTTCAGCGGCATAGGCAATATAACCATCCGTCAGCCATTTGGGAAGATCAAGCAGTGCCTGGTTAGCGGCAAACTCGCCGAGGTCATCCCCGAATAATACATTGTCTACTAAAATTTTTGCAATACCCTGGCGTATCTGGCGGCGAAGATTATCATGATTGCCATCAAAATAAATAATCATTTTATTGTTCACCAGTTTGGTAATGCCACCGGTGTTTTGCCAGTCAATACCCAGCCCGATATTGGACTGCTGCATTTCATCATAGTTATTATACACCACAATGTTGATGCGGCGTTGTAATCCATATTCTACAAATTCTTCAATAGAGGGAAGTTCCAGTTCGGCAATTTGCGCCACATATTTCCCAAGCCCCAACCCATCCTGGCTAAAGTAGCTGTTGAAATTTTCTGTCTGGTAATATTTCCATTTGAACTTCTGATATTGCACACGGTTCTTTCCAAATTCTACGGTGTTCACTTGTGCTGCAGTTTCCATAGAAAGGATAACGGAAAGGCAGGTCATCAGGCTTAATACTTTCTTCATAGACTCTTTTGCTGTTTCTAATCCCAAATTTTTTATTTACCCGGCGACAGTAACTCCGGTCATCGTCTGTTGCGTCGCACTTTTCATCGTTCTGTAATTCTATTCATCAAATATTGAACCCCTCTGGGGTTCTGGGAATTTTTTTTATTTCAGCTATTCATATTAAACCCCTCTGGGGTTCGCCGACATCTTTCAGAATTCATCTATTCATATTTTACCACCTTAGGCAATACAGATTATCTTTATTCCTGAAAATCAGGAAAAATCCACCAAATCTTAGTTCTAAATTAAAAGTACGAAAAAACCATCCATGTTAGCTGTTAAGTCCTTCACTTTTAGTCCCGTTCAGGAGAATACTTATGTTTTGTATAACGAACAGGGGCAGTGCTGCATTATAGATCCGGGCTGTTATTTTCCGGAGGAAAGGGACGAATTAAAAACGGGTATCGAAAAGACAGGATTAACACCTGTTTTGCTGCTTAACACCCATTGCCACCTTGACCATGTTTTTGGTAACAAATTCGTTCACGACACCTGGGGCCTGCCGCTGCACCTGCATCAAAAAGAAAAACCGGTGCTGGACTTTGCCCCACAATCCGGGATTATGTACCAGCTTCCTTTCGACAATTATGATGGCCCATTGGTTTATTTAAAGGAAGGAAATAACCTCACCCTGCCCTTCTCCATAAATGGAGAGGGAAAAGGTGATGAACTCGAAATCCGGTTCACTCCGGGCCATTCTCCGGGCAGTGTCTCTTTTTATCATAAGGCCGGTGGTTTTATTATCGGTGGTGATGTATTGTTTAATGGCAGTGTGGGCAGAACTGATTTACCTGGTGGAAATATGGATACGCTGATTAATAGTATACAGACGCAGTTTTTTTCGTTGCCGGATGAAACAAAAGTGTATTCAGGGCATGGGCCGGTGACGACGGTTGGGTTTGAGAAAATGAATAATCCGTTTGTAAAGTTGTATTGAAATCTTTCAAACTATGGGTATCATAATAAATAAAGAAAAAGGATGGGCAGAAGCTGTCATTGATGATAATTGCGAATTTACTACATTCTATCGTTGTGTTGAGATTTTAAAGAAAGACTTTGGTATTAAATTCACTTCTGAATTGGAAAGGTTGGATAGCTTATATTGGGATTTTGAATATAAAAATTCAGAACTTAGTATGCATTATAATATTTATATGGGTATAGATATTTATCCAAGGGCATTTAAAAAAGCAACTTTAATTGACAATGAAAATGTCATTGAAATCGGCCAAATGCTTTTTGAAAAGGTAAATGAAAAATGATTTACGTCTTCGCCTTATAAAACC
>JANPMI010000009.1:0-1906 GCA_031422725.1 Chitinophagaceae bacterium
TGATTGTCATATTGAGCTTGTCGAAATATTGGCAATCAAATTGATAGCCTTCGATAAACTCAGGCTGACAGCTCTTTGAGACAGCCTCTTTTTTCTTCCCTAATCTATAACTTGCCCTATGGAATTTATTACGATACATTCGTACGATAATTATATATCTGCACATATTGCCATGGGGCGATTGGAAGAAGACAACATTCAGTGCTGGCTCAAAGATGAGAACACAGTAACTATTGACCCGATACTTACCAATGCTGTTGGCGGCATCAAGCTTATGGTTGCTTCTTTACAAGCCGAAAGGGCTATCAGCATCCTCCGAAAATTAGAAAATGAACACAAGGCCCTGCATCCCTGCCCGAAATGTAATTCACTTAATATCGAACTGGTAAGCACTCCCCGAAAAACCGCTAATTGGGTAAGTGCAATTTTTGGTTTTTTATTTACCAGTTATGCCATACCGGTTGAAAAAGTAATGCATTGTTTTGATTGCGGACATGAATTTCCGGCAGACAAACCGTCGGATATAACCTGAGGTTTGATTTCAATTTTTCCTTCGTAACTTTTGAGTGAAAAAGACATGGCTCATGTGGAATAATATTATTGAACATTTTCAAACACTGGAACAGCGGCCGATGGAGCGGATGGCAATCCTGGTTGGTGGTTTGCTGCTATTCTGGATTATTGAAGGAGCCATTCCTTTACTATCGCTGCGGTACAAAAAAAATAAACTCCGCCATGCCGGGGTGAATTTTATTTTCACCGTTATTCATCTTATCATTCATACCGGGTTGGCTGTATTTATAGTTATGCTTTCCGACTGGTGTTTGCAAACTGGTTTTGGCCTGGTGTACTGGTTTAATGCCGGTGTGCTGCTTACGATTGTAATTGGTGTGCTGGCCCTTGATTTCAGCAGCTGGCTTGTTCACCTGGTGATGCATAAGGTGCCGCTGCTCTGGCGGTTTCATCTTATTCATCACAGCGATACTACAGTGGATGTAACCACCGGCCTGCGCCATCATCCGGGTGATAGTTTGTTGCGGGGTATTTTTTTTATACTGCTTATTTTTGTTTCAGGTGCGCCGATGTATAGTGTGATGATTTATCAGACAATGGTTGTTCTTTCCACAGCATTCACTCATGCCAATATTAATTTGCCTAAGCGATTAGATAAGGCTCTTAGTTATATATTGATTTCTCCCAACATGCACAAGGTGCATCATCACTGGAAGCAACCTTATACGGATACTAATTATGGGGCGGTGTTTTCCATCTGGGACAGGCTGCTGGGAACATTTTCTAAGTTAGACACCAAAGAAATCCGTTACGGACTTGACCGTTATTATCCGGGTGAAAAAGATGAAGATGTGATCGGCCTGTTGAAAAAACCTTTTCAAAAATTAAATTCCTAACCATTTTCTTTTCGGGTTTAAAGCAAAAAAGTAGCCCATTTAAAGGGATGAGATAATATTTATGGCTACCGGTGTGTAGTTTTACAGCATGAAGAAAATCGCCATGATTCCGGCCCGGTATGCCGCCACCCGTTTTCCCGGCAAACTTATGCAGCTGCTCGGTGGTAAAACCGTTATCCGGCATACTTATGATGCTACAGTAGCAACAGGTTTATTTGATGAAGTCATCGTAGTTACAGACAGTGAAATAATATTTTCAGAAATAACTGCTACAGGTGGTGTTGCCATAATGAGCAAATACGAACATGAAAGTGGCAGTGATCGCATTGCTGAAGCGGCAGCCGGTATGGATGCTGACATTATTGTGAATGTGCAGGGCGATACTCCCTTTGTAAAGAAAGAACCTTTGCAAAAATTATTACAGCAGTTTGATGATGTTTCGGTACAAGTGGCCTCTATGATGCAGGTCATTACCAAACAATCAGAAATTGATGACC
>JANPMI010000010.1:0-5476 GCA_031422725.1 Chitinophagaceae bacterium
AGAAACCATCAAACCACTGGCCAATGAAATGCTGAAAAATATTCAGCTTAATTACCAGCGGAATGAAAAGGCAGGTAATAAAAGAGGCGTTGCTATTTATAAAATACTAAACAATCTTTTTCTTTCTGCCGATTCTGCCAACAAAATTGACCTGACCAAAGAACTTGGTATTCCACCTGTATATGAAGTGCCTTTTACAGTGCTGGCCAATGATAGTGGCCGGGTGATTATACAGGTTTTTATTTATGGTGATAAGGATGGCATTGGTGTTTTTCCCGGCATTCTGAATTTATTCAATAATGCAAACTGGAAAACCGACCGGAGTAATCCGCAATGGGTTACTATTTCATCTGTAAAGGGTAAACCAGTTTCTATTTTTCTCAACAGGCCGCTGCCGGAAGAAAAAAATGAAGATGCAAAAGCACAGGAAGCTCTCTGCAAATACTTAGAGAGCAACAAGCTCTATCCAACTGTTACCGTTAACCGTGGTCATAGCTATAATGCACCATATACCATTGAACAAATGTTTGCTACTTCAAAGATTGTTTTCATGGGCTCCTGCGGCGGCTACCGGATGATACATGACATTCTTGAAAAAGCACCTGATGCACATATTGTTGGTACCAAACAAATAGCTGATGCACCCGTCAATAACCCCTTTTTGAAATTACTGGGAGAAAAACTCAGAGGCGGCAGTAATATTGAATGGATTCCTTTCTGGAAAGAATTAGGAAAAATGGCTACCGATAAAATTTTTGAAGATTATGTGCCGCCCTATAAAAACCTGGGTGCTCTTTTTATCAAAGCGTATAAGATTGCAATGGGTGAGTAGGCCAAGTTTATCCGGTAGCATTGTTTGATTTGTATTTTCTTCCCTTTTTCTCTACTGAGCTTGTCGAAGTATCTCATAGCTTTGCCCTTTTCCAAATTGCTTCACCTTGTCAGAACCTAAAAAAAATTTTTTTGATGTTGCCTTATTGCGGAGAGTGTTTCAGTACGCAGCTCCGTATAAGAAAAAGTTTTACCTGTCTGTTGTACTGGCTGTTCTGCTGGCTGTAATAACGCCGGTGAGGCCGATGCTTATTCAGCTTACCGTTAATAAATATATTGCCAATTCATTGGCTGACATGCTGATTACTATCACCCTTATTCAGATCGGGCTGATAATAATAGAAACAGCCATGCGATTCTTGTTTTCATTTACAACAGCCTTGCTGGGACAGTCTGTAGTAAAAGATCTGAGAGTGGCTACCTATAAAAAAATAATGGGACTTAATCTTTCCCAGTTTGATAAAACACCCATTGGTACATTAACCACCAGGACAGTAAATGACATTGAATCTATCAATGATATTTTTTCTGATGGCCTGGTCCCCATTATTGCAGACCTTCTTTCTATTGTTTGTGTTCTTGGTTTTATGTTATGGAGCGACTGGCAGCTGACATTATTCGCATTGATACCCTTTCCTATTATAATAATAGCAACCTATTATTTCAAGGAAAGTATAAACCGTTCTTTTTTTAAAGTACGAAATGCTGTTGCCAGTCTCAACGCTTTTGTACAGGAACATTTAACCGGCATGTCGGTGGTGCAGGCCTTTGCGGCTGAAGAGAAAGAGTTTGAAAAGTTTAGAAAAATAAATAGTGAACACCGCAATGCCAACATCAAAGCCATTTTTGCTTATTCAGTTTTTTTTCCGGTGGTGGAAATAGTATTGGCCTTGTCCATCGGGTTGATTGTGTGGTATGGTTCAGGTCAAAAGGCACCAGCAGGTACCATCATGTCTTTTATTCTTTGTCTGAACTTATTATTCCGTCCTTTAAGGGTCATCGCAGATAAATTCAATGTGTTACAGATGGGCATTATCGCCGGAGAAAGAGTTTTTAAAGTATTGGACAATAAAGATTATGCTGATGATAAGGGAGACTACTCCCCCGAAACGGTAAAAGGAAAAATTGAATTTGACAAAGTATGGTTTGCTTACAAGGAGGAGAACCATGTATTGAAAGAGGTAAGCTTTGTCGCACAACCAGGAGAAACAATTGCCATTGTCGGCCATACCGGAAGTGGGAAGACCACCATTATCAGTTTGTTGAATCGTTTATACCATATACAGAAGGGACAGATAAAAATTGATGATATTAATATTGAGCAATATCAACTGGGTATCCTCCGAAAAAATGTTGGTGTGGTATTGCAGGATGTTTTTTTATTCTCCGGTTCGGTAATGGATAATATTACATTGAGAAATCCTGATATTTCCCGGGAAAAAGTAATTGAAGCTGCAAAAATGATTGATATGCATGATTTCATCCTGCGATTGCCGGGAGGATATGATTATAATGTGATGGAAAGAGGAGCTACTTTATCGTTAGGCCAACGGCAGTTACTGTCTTTTATCAGGGCCTTGTTATATAATCCTTCCATTCTGATACTGGATGAAGCTACTTCTTCGGTGGATACTGAAAGTGAAATGCTGATACAACATGCTATTGATACTTTAATTAAAGGAAGAACTTCGATTGTGATTGCTCACCGGCTGTCCACCATCCGGAAAGCCAGTAAGATAATTGTGCTGGATAAGGGTGAGATTAAAGAGATGGGAACTCATGAAGAGCTGTTGAAAAAAGGCGGGTTTTACAGTAAATTGCATGAGCTGCAGTTTGAAAAAAAAGTATCCAAATTTTCCTGATTAATAATAATATTGAGATGAATGATAGGATTCCAAACGACAATAAAACAGCTACTGCATATCTCCTTAATTGGATGAAGGCGGTTCGGGAAGAAAGAGTTAATAACCCCGAAGCATTTATAAACAGGGAACCCGGTATTTATATCGGAGGCCTAAAATTTATGCCTGCGGACTCAATTGTTACTGATAATCATGGATTACCGCATATTATCGGGGCCGGGTGTTGTGAGTGAGAGTTTTTTTGATGAAAACCTCCAAATTCCTAACCCCCAATTCCTTTTTTAACTCTCACCCCCCTATCTTTGCCGCAAATTTAGGATGGGTATGATGTCAGGACGTTTAAAATCCTTATTGGTAGCGGCTTTCAGCGTATTTTTTGTAACAATTTCTTCGCCTGTTTTGGCCCAGGAAGACCATGAAAATAAGGGTCATCCGGCAGCTCAACAGGGAGAACCTCAAAAGAAGAAATTATTTGATGCTAACGAAGTCATTTTTGGTCACATTATGGATGGACATGAGTTTCATTTCATGTCTTACGGCCCCAAAGACCATAAGAAACATGTTACTATTCCACTTCCGGTAATTCTTTATTCTCCACAAAGAGGTCTTACTACTTTCATGTCATCCAAATTCCATCATGGACATGAAAAATACAAAGGCTATGCAGTGCTGACTGAGCACAACCGGGCAGAAATGAAATTAGACCCTAAAAAATACTTTATCGGTTCCATTGTTCCTGTAACAGAAAGTGGTGAATATGATCCAACCGTAAAAGTGTATGACGTTTCTCTTACCCGCAACGTAGTACAGATGATTTTAGCATTGGCTGTTCTTGTATGGATAATGCTGGCTGTTGCGAAACGTTATAAAACAGGACAAGGCATTACTTCTGCACCAAAAGGTATGCAGAACACCATTGAGACGGTTGTCAACTTTGTAAAAGACGAAGTAGCAAAACCTAACCTGGGTCATAAATACACAAAGTATCTGCCACTGCTGCTCACTATCTTTTTCTTTATACTCATTAATAATATATTCGGATTGATACCCGGTTCGGCCAATGTTACTGGTAATATAGCATTCACCCTGGTGCTTTCATTGGTTTCGTTTGTGGTGATTATGTTTAGCACTAACAAACATTATTGGAGTCACATTTTCAATCCGCCGGTACCAATGGGTGTAAAACCCATTCTTGTTCCGGTGGAAATACTCGGAGTGTTTACCAAACCATTTGCGTTGATGATAAGGTTGTTCGCCAACATGGTAGCAGGCCACATTCTGATCATTTGCCTGATTTCATTGATTTTCATTTTGGGAGCATTGAATCAATATGTAGGTCTTGGATTTGCACCTTTGTCAATTGGATTTACTGTATTTATTTATTTTATAGAAATATTGGTGGCGTTCCTGCAGGCATTCATCTTCACTAACCTGACGGCGGTTTTCATCGGCCAGGCTTTTGAAGGCGAACACCATGCAGAAGAAGCACATCATTAATAAAGTCTTTTTTTAATCAATATAAAATCACAATTATGGATTTATTTCTTTTAGCAGACATGGCAAATGCAGGTGGTGCAATTGGCGCAGGTCTCGGTGCTATCGGTGCCGGTATTGGTATTGGCCAAATCGGTAAAGGTGCCCTGGAAGCTATTGCCCGTCAGCCGGAAGCTATCAATGACATCAGGAGCAACATGATTCTTACTGCCGCACTGGTAGAAGGAGCTGCGTTGTTCTCTATCATCATTGGTTTCCTTGCGATGGTGCTTTAAAAAAACTACTGCATCCAATGCACAGGGCGGAGGATGCAGTTTTTAAAACCTTGTTTACAGCCTGTCAATTGAAAATTGATTATTGAGTATTGATTGTTGAATATTTGATTGAAAGAATACGCAATAATCAATGTCCAATAAAAAATATTCAAGTAAAGAAAATATCAAATTCGTTTTATGCAACTACTTACACCATCATTTGGTTTGCTCATCTGGACAATGCTGGCTTTCCTTATCGTATTTTTTATCCTGAAAAAATATGCATGGCCTGCCATTGTTGGTGGGTTGAAGAAAAGGGAAGAAGCTATCGCAGAGTCGTTGGCTACTGCTGAAAAAATAAAGGCTGAAATGGCACAGATGAAAAATGAGAATGAATTAATACTGGCTTCTGCCCGTGAAGAAAGAGGAAAGTTGCTGAAAGAAGCAAGAGAAACAAAAGATAAAATCATCAACGAAGCAAAAGAACAGGCAAAAACAGAAGCCAGCAAAATACTGACGGAAACACAGGCTGCTATCAATGCACAAAAAATGGCTGCACTGACGGAAGTGAAGAACCAGGTAGGTAAATTAGTGATAGAAGTAAGTGAAAAAGTGCTGAGAAAAGAATTAGGAAATAAAGATGCACAGGAAGCTCACATAAAAGGACTTGTTGACGGAGTAAAAATGAATTAATAAAACAGTTCTGAGTTAATAGCTGCGAGTTTCGAGTTTAGTCGCTCTACCTCGTAACTCGCTACTCACAGCTCGAAGCTAAAAAATATGCCAAATCCACGTTTAGCAACACGATACGCAAAAGCACTGATTGATCTTTCCATTGAAAAGGGTCAGTTGGAAAATGTATATACCGATATGCTATGGCTGAACTCTGTTTGCAAAAGCAACCGTGATTTTGTAAATGTTTTGCGCAGCCCCATTATTACATCAGATGTAAAGAAAAAAATAATTGCGGCAGTAACTACGGGGCATATTGGTGAGATAATAAATGCTTTTATTAACCTGATCATTACAAAGGGC
>JANPMI010000011.1:0-7855 GCA_031422725.1 Chitinophagaceae bacterium
GTTAATAACCAATCAACCATTGCTGTAAGAATGATACAATCGCAGCAGCAAATGGAACAGGTGGTGGTGATAGGCTATGGTGCTTCCCGCAAAAAAGATCTTACCGGTTCTTCTGCTACTATTAAAGGTTCTGATATAATAAATCTTCCAGCATTGACAGCCACACAAGCTATCCAGGGAAAAGTTTCTGGTGTACAGATAATTAATAGCGGAGCCCCGGGCAGTGCCCCCAATGTAAGAATCAGGGGAGTAGGATCTGTTTTGGGTGGAGCCGATCCTTTGTATGTGGTAGATGGTATTATAACAACTGATATAAGAAATATTAACTCCGCAGATATTCTCTCTATTGATATTTTGAAAGATGCTTCTTCCACGGCTATCTATGGTGCCAGGGCCGCCAATGGCGTAGTATTAATAACAACCAAGGCCGGGAGTAAATCCAAATTTTCTATTAATTATAATGCACAGGTGGGAGTAAAATTATTAACGCATAAAGTGGAAATGGCTGGTCCCGGATTATATGCAGCCTACTCCAATGAAGCTGCTGGTGCACCAGCCGTTACTGGGGGTGACGTTACAGGCTCTTCTGCCTGGTATGATGAAATTACACGGCCTGCCATTTTTAACAGCCACAACCTTTCTCTCAGCGGAGGAAAAAATAAATACCGTTATTTTCTTTCACTTGGATACCTGAATGAAAATGGAATATTAATTGATAACAAGTACACAAGATACACGGCCCGGTATAATCATGAATATGCTGTAAGCTCCAAATTTAAAGTGGGTAATAATATTGGTTATTCTCATTATATCTCAGAAAACAAACCATATAGTTTATTTACCACGGCTTACATTGCATCCCCCATTTTCGATGCTGTAAATCCTGATGGCAGTTTTGGCAACACATCAAGTGGTGTCAGCAATGTTGGTAATCCTTACGCCACGTTGAAAACAACCAACGACCGCAGTTATGGCAATCGTCTTCAAACCACCTTGTGGGGCGAATACCAGATCATCAAAGGACTTAGCTTCAAATCACAATTCGGCATAGACCTGGAGCAGAACAACGGATGGAATTATACACCTGCTTACAAAACATTTTTGCCGGGTGGTGCAGAAGGCGCCCAGTATAATGATGATGCCGATCTCTCTTTTATGCGTGACAGTATTTACCAATGGGTGTGGGATAATTATCTGACTTATGATAAAAAATTCTCTGCCAACCATGATCTGCGGGTAACGCTGGGGCATACAGCAGAACGGCGCAACGGCTGGAGCAGCAGGGCATCAATAGCCAATAAAAATATTCCTGACGATAAAGAAGCCTGGCAACTTAATTTTAAAGACACGGCCAAAGGGCAGCAAAATTTCAGAGACCCCATCGGCAATTATTTCAGAAGAGAATCTTATTTCATAAGGGCCAATTATAAATTTAAAGACAAATACCTGCTGAATGCTACTTTCCGCAGAGATGCCAACAGCAATTTTCCGGAACATAAACGCTGGGGAAATTTTCCTTCCATCGGTATTGGTTGGGTTGTTAGCAGTGAAAAGTTCATGGCCAATCAGTCATTCTTCGACAACCTGAAATTAAGGGCCAGTTTTGGTTTGGTGGGTAATGATGCTATCCGGCCCGGGGCGTTTGATTTACGGCCACAGGAAAGACTCTATGCTTATTTTGGCACTGACCGTATTGATGGGGCCATCGTTACCGGCATTGTCGACCCCAATTTGCAATGGGAAGTGGTGAGGGAATTTGATGCCGGGGTTGAATTTGCTGTATTGGATAATAAACTCAGCGGCGAAATAGATTTTTATAATAAAGTAGCGAAGGATGCTCTGTTTACCATTCCTTATGCCTCCCTGGGTTTTGGTAATTCATTTCTTACCAATGCCGCAGAAATTGCCAATACAGGAATAGAGCTTTCCCTGCAATGGAATAAAAAAGTAAATACAAAATTCAATTACACCATCAGGGGCAATATCACTTATAATAAGAATACAGTTAAAAATGTAGGCATTGGAAGAGCTCTGAATTTTGGAAGTTTAAATAACGGCTCCAGTGCCACACAAACATTGGTGGGCCAGCCGATTGGTTCTTTCTGGGTGTATCGCACCGACGGGATATTTCAAAACACTGGCGAAATAAATGCGTATCCGCATGTGATAGGCGCAGTTCCGGGTGATTTTAAAATTGTTGATAAAAATAATGATGGTATCATTGATAACCTTGACCGGGAGCATGTAGGTTCTTACCAACCCAAAATATATTATGGTTTAAGCAGCACTGTCAACTGGAAACAGTTTGATTTTAGCATGGATATTGTTGGAGTTGCTGGTAACAAAGTGTACAACGGGAAAAAAGGTATCCGCTTCGGGAGTAATTATAATATTGAATACGAGGTGGCAAACAACCGGTGGATACCGGGAAGTAATAATAATACATATCCCGGTGCCAGCAACGTTACCCCTTATCCAACCGATTATTTCATTGAATCGGGTTCTTTTGTCCGGATTAATAACATTACTGCGGGGTATAATTTCCCCGTAACAAAGTTGTGGAAGCGAATTGAAAGAATGAGAGTGTTCGCCAGTGCACAAAATCCTTTTATTCTTACCAAATACACAGGGTTTACTCCGGAATTACCCGGAAATCAGAATGAAGCAGGTATAGAATTAAATATTTATCCTATATCCGCCTCTTATTTAATTGGTGTAAATGTTCAATTTAAATGATTGTCAATTTATGAAGCACATCGCCACTAAAATACTGTTGCCCGTTTTGTTGCTGCTGTTTACGCTTATTTCATGCGGAAAAAAGTTTTTAAATGAACCTCCCCGTGGAGCAACGATTAATGATTTACTAAACAATCCGCAGGATGGTGCACAACGCATTATCGGTGCCGTGTATAACCGGCTATACGACTGGGAAACACATTCTTTTTCCTGGATAGGCATTTCCAGTATCACTTCTGACGATGCTGATAAAGGAAGTTCAGCAGGAGATGGCGGTGGCGATAAAATAGAATTAGATGGCTGGCTGATATCACCTACAAATATTTCCTTTAATGAAGTGTGGGAAGGAAATTTTGAAGGCATCGGCCGGGCATGTTATGCCATTAAATTTATCAATGAAATGAGTTTGCCACCCGGTGATAAAGACAGGTATATAGGCGAAGCCAAATTTTTAAGAGCTTATTTTTACTGGAACTTAGTGAGGGTATATGGCGGTGTTCCTAAAATTGATAAAGTACTTACTTCGCAGGAAGAGATTGAAACAGCCAGTATCCGTGCAACAGCAGCAGAAATTTATGCCTTTATTGAAAGTGATCTGACGGATGCCGCAGCAAAACTGCCTGCCGCAATTCCGGTAACTGAAAGGGGAAGAATGACGAAAGCAGCAGCACAGGCTTTGCTCGCCAAAGTGTATTTATATCAAAATAAATGGGCACAATCAAAAGGAATGTGCGATGCAATAATTGGCTCCAACCAGTTTTCTTTATTGAGCGATTATGCTATGATATGGCGGGAAGCAGGTGAATTTTCTCCGGAGTCAATCTGGGAAGTAAATGCTATCGCCGATAATCCCCCGAAAGGAATACAGCAATATACCGAAGTACAGGGAATGAGAGGTTCAGGTGCTGGTGATTTTGGGTGGGGATTTAATGTGCCCTCGCAAAATTTAGTAAATGCCTATGAAGCCGGCGATCTCCGCAAGGCGGCTACTATTCTAATTTCCGGTTCCACTTTATGGGATGGGTTTGCTACCAGCAACACATTGCCCAATCCTTATTATAGTTACAAGGCTTATGTAAGCCGTACGGCGGAAACTTATTTCGACAGGGGACAATCCAATAAAAATCTGAGGGTGTCCCGGTATGGAGAAATATTGCTGATAAAAGCAGAAGTAGAAAATGAATTGAATGATACGACGGCATCAAAACTCGCCTTGAACCAATTGAGGCAAAGAGCAGGACTGACCCCGGTGCTGGCCATCAGCCAGGCCAGTATGCGGGATAAAATTTATAAAGAAAGAAGAGTAGAAATGGCATTTGAGCATGACCGGATGTTTGATTTGAGAAGAACGGGAAGAGCGGCAACCGTTTTACAGGCTTTGGGCAAACCGTATGTTTCTCCGAAGCATAATCTGTTTCCCATACCGCAACGGCAGATTGATCTCAGCGGTAATAAAATAAGTCAAAACCCCGGATATTAATTAAACAGAATAAAAAATTTATGCAACAATGAAAAAAAACCTGATTACACATATACGAGGCGGGCCTCCCTGAAATAATAGTAACAACCAATAATCATTTCTATATTTTTCAAAAACTATAAATTAAATAAGATGAAAAAAAGAACAATTAAACCGATTCTCCAATTTCTTACACTGGGAGGAATTTTTTCCGTGCTTGTTGCCGGTAATTGCAACAAAAATGATGATACCCCATTGCCACCTATTGGCGGGTATAATAACTCCAATGAAGTAGGTGCGACCAATTTAAAAGCGTATTGGTCATTTGATGTAAATGGTACTGAAAGCAAAACTGGTACAGCACCTGAAACTAGCACTGGGGTAACATATAATGCTGGAGGCATAAAAGGGCAAGCTGCTACTTTTACAAATGGTTATTTAAAATACCCTGCAATTGCTGCGCTTACAGCTACTTTAAGTGCATATACTGTGAGTGCATGGGTTAAAATTTCAAATAATCAAACTGCTACTCCTGGTTCAGGAACTGCTTCTACAATTTTTTCACTTTCTAGGCCTAATGAATGGATTGGAAATATTAATTTATTTGCCGAAACAGGACAAGCATTGGCTATAAATGATTCTATTAAAATTAAACAAGGATTTGGAAGCTCAGTTTCTGGTACTCAAATTTATGAAAATTTTACTAAATTAGAACCATGGATGGTTGCTGAGAATATTTTAACCCCAGGGAAACATGTTGCAGGGCCAAATAAAATTAGTGGAAGATGGGCTCAAATTATAGCTACTTGGAGTGGTACTGATAATAAATTTATTATATATTCTGATGGCGCTAAAATTTCTAGCCCTGCATTTGAAGTTAGAGGAAATAATACTACTTTAGTTTTTGATAACCCTTCTTTTGTTTATATAGGTGCGTTTGGAAATGTTGCCACAACCACTGATACTTGGAATAAACCAATGACAGGGTCTGTTGATGAAATTAGAGTTTATAATAAAGCTCTAACGGCAGCTGAAATTGATGCCTTATACAAACTTGAGAAAGCAGGAAGATAATACAAACATTTTTTTAAAACGGGGCTGTTTATTAGCCCCGTTTTTTCAGTTTTTGTAATGTACCGAATTGCTTTAGCATTAAAATTTTACAAAATAAATTGGTGTGTGGTATGTTCAATTCTTTTGATGTGGTAAGAAAATTTAGTTGCATCGCAATCGTTCTGATAGTAGGACTTACCTGCAAAAAAAAGGAAACAGATACCCCGCCACCAGATGCACTGCATTTGGTAACTGTTCAGGTAGATAATAAACCATCCGCTGCTGTTTACTACGATATAAAAATTAATCCTATTTTAAAACTTGCTTTTAATAATGCCGTGGACAGGCAGACCGTTGCGGCAAATGTTTCGTTGAACGAAAATGGCGTCGCTACTGTGCCGGTCAGTTATACTTACGAAAAAAATGACAGTGTTATAGTTATCACAGCACAGGCATCACTAAAATATTTAACCAGGTATTTTCTCCGTTCTTCTCCTGACCTGCAATCCATAAAAAAAGGTACTGTTGGCACTACACTCAATACAGAATTCATAACATCAATAGATTCTTCTGATAAATTTCCGGTAATTACCGACAACCAGCTATTGGATACGGTGCAACGAAGGACGTTCCGGTATTTCTGGGAGTTTGGCCATCCCGTAAGTGGAATGGCGAGAGAACGAAACAGCAGCGCTGATGTTGTTACTACCGGCGGTACTGGCTTTGGCATCATGTCCATCGTAGCGGCAGTAAACAGAAATTTTATTACAAGAACCGAAGGCCGTGACCGCATTTTAAAAATCACCAACTTCTTACTGAATAATTGTACCCGTTATCATGGAGCTTTTGCGCATTGGGTAAACGGAGCCAGCGGCGCTACCATACCTTTCAGCAATAACGACAATGGGGCCGACCTGGTAGAAACTTCTTATTTGATAAACGGATTGCTAACAGCCCGTCAATATTTTAATACAGCTGATGCTGTTGAAACGGAACTCCGTACAAAGATCAATACTATCTGGAATGGGGTGGAATGGAACTGGTTCCGGCAAAACAATCAGAACGTTTTATACTGGCACTGGAGTCCTAACTTAGGGTGGATAAAAAATCAAACAATCAGGGGTTGGAATGAAGCACTGATCGTTTACCTGCTGGCTTCTTCCTCTCTTACTGATTCAATTCCAAAAGTGGTGTATGATAATGGATGGGCTAATAATGGAAGTATCCGGAACAATAATACTTACTACGGCTATCAATTGCCATTAGGGCCTTCCAATGGAGGTCCACTGTTTTTTGCACATTATAGTTTTATGGGTGTTAATCCAAATGGATTGAGTGATGCCTATGCTAATTACCAGGTGCAAACAAGAAATCACACACTAATCAACTATGAATATTGCAAAGCTAATCCCCGCAAATATTTTGGCTACAGTGATGCCTGCTGGGGGTTAACTGCCAGTGATACTTACGATGGCTACACAGCACATGAGCCCAATAATGACCGCAGCGTTATATCTCCAACGGCGGCTCTATCATCTTTTCCCTACACACCGACAGAAAGTATGAGGGCTTTAAAATTTTTCTATTATAAACTGGGAGATAAATTATGGGGGCAATATGGTTTTGTGGATGCATTCAGTTTACACCGGCTCTGGTTTGCCAATTCTTTCCTGGCCATTGACCAGGGTCCCATTATTGTGATGATAGAAAATCACCGTAGTGGTTTATTATGGAATTTATTTACCAGTTGCCCGGAAGTGAAAAATGGGATGCAACGACTTGGATTTACCGCACCGTATTTATGATGTAATTCCTAAAAGCAGATGAGATATTTTTTTTTACTGTTTATCTTATTCATGGCTTCCTGTAAAACGCAACAATTACAGGAGCATACTTCAGTTGAATTAAGCGAAGAGGATCAAAAAATTTTTGATGAAGTGCAGCAGCAGACGTTTCAGTATTTCTGGAAAGGAGCAGATTCCATCAGCGGCATGGCCCGTGAAAGAATTCACCTTGATGGAAATTATCCGCAAAAAGATAATCTTGTAATTACTTCCGGGGGCAGTGGATTTGGAGTGATGGCGATCCTTGCAGGCATAGAAAGAAAATTTATCACCCGCCAGGAAGGATTTGAACGGTTGCAGAAAATTATTCTTTTTTTAGAAACAGCAGATCGTTTTCATGGCGCCTGGCCGCACTGGTGGTATGATGGAAATGGAAAGGTAAAACCATTTGGAAAAAAAGATAACGGCGGCGATTTGGTGGAAACATCCTTTATGCTGCAGGGCTTGTTGTGTGCAAGACAATATCTGAAAGATGGAAATAATGAAGAAGTAAATTTGGCAATACGAATTGATAAACTCTGGAGGGAAGTAGAATTTGACTGGTATAGAAACGGTAAGAATGTGTTGTACTGGCACTGGAGCCCTGAGTACAACTGGGAGATGAATTTTGCAGTACGTGGCTACAACGAATGCCTAATCATGTATGTGCTTGCTGCATCATCACCAACTCATGGAGTGCCTGCAGAAGTATATCATGAGGGCTGGGCAGAGGGCGGGAAATTAAAATCACCACATATTAGTTTGGGCTATCCCTTACAGTTAC
>JANPMI010000012.1:0-4737 GCA_031422725.1 Chitinophagaceae bacterium
CACCTGATGCTGATACTGGGTGTAAAGAACAGGTTCTTTGTTTTTTCTAACTGGTTATACAATTATATAACGTATGACCAGAACCTGCGATTGATATTTAAAGAATTTGATAAAGCAGGGAAACCTAAAGTTCTTTGAGTATTTTCCTGGCTCTTGATTTGAATGCTGCCGATTCAAATTCCCACCGGTCTTCGATGATCGTTTTCAATTCCTGTTTTATTTCAGGATACTGGTTAGATAAATTTTGTAAGACAGTTAATGCCGATGCTTTGACAGCTGGTTTTTCGTCAGGGGAGCTGATATAATTAAAACAATGATTCATCACTTCACCCTGAAATTTTTCCGGTATGTCAATTGCCTGCAAAAGTCTTACTGTATTGCGTTTTACTGCATCGTGAAGCCCTGGTTTTTTTACATAACCAAGTATTTTCTTTAAATGTTTTTTAATCAGCCCGGGGTGTTGCAGTACTGCTTCACTCAATGGCCAGGCGGCTCTTTGAATAATGCGGTACTCATCCTGCAAAAACAAACGAACCAGTTCATCAAACCTTTGCTGATTGTTGCCAATCCATTTTACGATCCGGGTACAGTTGGCTTTCGAATGTTCTTTTAATATAGTATTCCGCAGATTCATCAACGGGGAACATACTGGCTGCCGACCAATACCCATTCACCATTTGTGAGTTCGGCACTTTTTACTTTTACAATATGGCTCAAAACGGATACACCTCTTGTGGTAGTAGGAATTTTTACTGTTTTGGTGGTTTGAGGTTCAATATTCTGCACGGTATAATAATCAGTCCGGTATTCTTTACCATCAGGTAATAAAATACTTACCTCCACAATAGCTTTCTGAAAAGTGACATCAGGCAATGTATTTTCCACAGCCACGGTTCCATTAACGATACCACCAGTAACAGTAGCAGGATATATGGGTTTAGACACAAGATATTTATCAATATTGGCCAGAATATCGCCGGCCTTGTTCAATATAATGCTGTCAGTAGTCACTGAGTTAGCCGGAGCATTCTCCTGTATCCGGTCTTTTTTGTTGCTTTCTTTTTTTTCGCTTTTGACAGATGATGAATCAGACGAATCAGCTTTAGTTGCAGCGTCTTTACAAGAGGCCATTACAATCGCCACAGTAATAAGCATGCAAAAATTTATTTTTTTCATAGATGGGTTATTTAATTGCAAGCTACTTTAGGTTATGGATACTGGCAATACCCGTTTGCCACACAAATTAGTATATTTTTCTTATAATTATAGTTATGTTAAACAGAATATATGAAAGAAAAGCCACCATCATCTGGTGGCTCCTTATCAACTATTTAATCGAATCATACAGATCATTCCACTTCTTCTCTTCTGCTGCATATTTTGCCTGGTCAGCAGGTTTTGATTTTGCCTGTATTTTTTTGTAGGTATAAACATCCGCAAGATAGCTTGCCACTTTTCTATATTGTTGTTTATCCCGGAGTGCCTGGTTCTTATCTTCCGATTTTGGTTTGGCAGCAAAAATAGCAGCGGCTTTTTCATAAGGATCTCTTGCCCCTTCCAATGCTTCGCCATATTGTTTGTCCAGCAGGTCTCTTTTTGCTATATCTTCTTTGGAAGCCATAGTACCGGGCTTGGTCCGGGTTTTCATATCCGCTGCATGGGCTTCTCTTGCTGCTGTAACTTTAACTGCCTTATTTATAAAATGGTCTCCCATGTAAATAAAAGGAATTTCTGAGCCGGGTTTTGCAGCAGCAGATTTAGTAAAAGCTGTAATCATTTTCTTTTCGAGATCGGCAGCATTGGCAGGTGATACAGCCCCTTCACTCGTGGAATTGAGAGTGTCATATATTATCTCACCCATTATCTGATTGGCCTTGTAATTATTGGCATCTGTGACAAGTACTTCTTCCAATGCTTTTACTTTCGCATCAAAACTTTCTTCCAGTCCGATGGCAAAATCTATTTTATCGTATTTGAAATACTCACTTTTTGGAAATAATTGTTCTCCCAGTTCTTTATATTTTTCAAAAGAAGCCAGGTCCTTTTTAGCGAAATAATGGCTAACTAAAAAACGATACACACTTTCAAAACCATCTCCTGTTACTTTATTGTCTGCCAGCCTGCCATAGAATTTAACGGCATCTTCTTTATTGCCGCTGTTTTCGGCAGCAATGCCTGCGAGGATAAGCACATTCGTATCAAGTGTAATGGCAAGTAATTTTTTGCTGATCAGCATATCAGACATTTCTACTGCTTTCTTCAGCTTTTCGTAAGACGCCGGCCATTTTTTTGTACTGTAATCATTATAACCTGATGAGTAATAGCTGGCATACAGGTTTATCGGGCCATTCTGATAAATGGGATCATTGATAAGTGTCATCTCCGGTTCCATCTCCCTGTATTTTTTAAAAGCTGCCCCCGCATCATTGGTCAACTGGTCACCTGCTGGTGTATTTTTAGTAGCATCTTCCATGGCCAGCCCTGCATAAATCGTAGTCTTCAATATATATGCTTCTGCTTTGCCGGCAAACTTTGCATTCATCATTCCTTTGTCAAGGTCTTCTTTTGCTTTTTTATACTGATTGATGGCCAGTGCAGTTTTTATTGTTTCATAACTCTGTCCGTTGGCACCAAATGCGGCGATGCTGATCGTTATTAAAAAAATAATTTTTTTCATACTGAGTTTATAATTGATTGTCAAGATAATGCTTTACAGTCACTGATAAAATAATCAGGGCTCAACAGTAGATGGATTTTCTCCCTCCCCGGTTGCGTTGTCCGTTTCATTAAGAGGCAGGGCGTCATTTATAAGCTGTTCCTGGTCATCCAACTGGGTAATAGCCGCTATTTCATCACCTTCATCTAATTTTATCAGTTTTACTCCCTGTGTAGCCCTTCCCTGTTCACTGATGCCTGTTACCGGCATCCGGATGGTAACACCACTCTTACAGGTAATCATAATATCCTGGGTTTGCGCCACATCCAATATGCCAACTAATGAACCGGTTTTATCAGTTACGCTAATCGTTTTTACTCCTTTACCTCCACGGTTGGTATAGCGGTATTCATCTACAGCAGTCCGTTTGCCAAATCCTTTTTCACTTACCACCAATACGGTTCTTGCTGCATCAGTTGCAGGATTTACACAAATCATACCAACTACCTCATCATTATCATCATTCACTTCTATACCGGCAACACCAATGGCGCCACGGCCCGTAGCCCTTACTTTTTCTTCGGAAAAACGAATAGCCCTGCCGCTCTTCACCGCCATCATAATTTCACATTTACCATCAGTCATTTTTGCTTCCAGCAACTCATCACCTTCTATAATGTTGATCGCATTCACTCCTGTTAAACGGGGACGGCTAAAATCCTGTAACTCCGTTTTTTTAATTATTCCTTTCTTGGTACAAAGTACAATATTGTGTGACTTCACAAAGTCTTCATCTTTTAAATCTTTCACATCAATAACAGCCCTCACCTTATCATCAGGTGGCAATTGCACCAGGTTTTGAATAGCTCTTCCCTTGCCTGTCTTCTCTCCTTCCGGAATTTCATATACATTCAGCCAATAGACTCTTCCCTTTTCGGTAAAGAAAAGCATGGTGTGATGCGTTGATGCCACAAAAAGATGTTCGATATAATCTTCATCCCTTGTTTTTCCACCAATCACTCCTCTGCCGCCCCGGCGTTGTGAACGGTATTCATCTGCCGGTGTACGTTTGATATAACCAAGATGCGAAATGGTAATCACCACATCTTCTTCTTTAATCAGGTCCTTGATTTTTACTTCATCATCGAGGTAAGTTATTTCTGTTCTTCTTTCGTCGCCAAACTTTTCTTTTATTTCCAGCAATTCTTTTTTGATTACCTCAAACCTCATTCCTTCATTGGATAACAATTCGTTCAGGTGAGCAATTAATTTCATCAGTTCATCATACTCTTCTTTTATTTTTTCTCTTTCCATACCGGTAAGCCGCTGTAAACGGAGTTCCAGTATGGCTTTTGCCTGAATCTCATCCAGGCCCCAGCCGGCATTGATCAGGTTTTCTTTTGCCACATCTGGTGTGGCAGAAGCCCTGATGAGGGCAATCACTTCATCCAGGTGATCCAAAGCAATAAGGTATCCCTCTAAAAGATGAGCTCTTTTCTGTGCTTCTTTTAATTCAAATTGTGTCCGCCGCACTACCACTTCATGACGGAACTCCACAAACTCACTGATAAGATCTTTAAGGTTCAGTGTTCTGGGCCGTCCTTTTACAATAGCAACATTGTTGATGCCGTAAGAGGTCTGCAGGTCAGTAAGTTTATATATCTGGTTGATGATAACATTAGCAATTGCATCTCTTTTCAGATCTATTACTAGTCTTGTACCTTCTTTATTGTTGGATTCATTGTTGACATGAGAAATTCCTTCCAGCACTTTTTCATTTACCAATTCCCCGATGCGGTTGGTGAGAGCATCACGGTTCACCTGGTAAGGCACTTCGGTTATAATAATCTGCTCCCGGCCACTTGCTTTTGTTTCTACTGTCAACCGGCCTCTTACCACTACCCTGCCCCGGCCAAAGTGCATACCGGCTTTCACACCTTCCATACCATAAATAATACCCCCTGTAGGAAAGTCGGGAGCTTTTACATGCTGCATCAGTTCATCAATCGTTATCTCCTTATTGTCAATAAATGCAATACAGCCGTCAATCACTTCCGTAAGATTATGCGGCATCATGTTAG
>JANPMI010000013.1:0-2033 GCA_031422725.1 Chitinophagaceae bacterium
CAAAAATTTTGGGAAAGTGGCTAAAATTTGTAGTTGGTCTTATAAGGTTTCTGTAGGTAATCAATTCCTTGAAACCTATGCCAGGCAATATAATAACAAGGTAGTGGTTATCCCTACCGTTGTAAACACAGATAGTGGGCATAATAAACTTCAGGAGCAGCATACATCACAGCCGGCTATCGGTTGGACGGGTACTTTCAGCACATTGCCTTATCTGGATATTGTGTTGCCGGTATTGCAGGAATTACAGCAAATCCATGATTTTACTTTTATTGTCATTGCGGATAAGGACCCCCTGCTTCCATTAAAAAAATACAGGTTTATAAAATGGAACAGGGAAACAGAAGCAGAGGATCTGCTGAATTTTCATATCGGACTGATGCCTTTGTATGATGATGAAATTTCAAAAGGAAAATGCGGCTTTAAGGCTATTCAGTATATGTCACTCGGCATTCCGGCTGTTGTTTCACCGGTGGGAGTAAATACGGATATTGTAAATGATGGGGCAACCGGATATGTCGGTTCAACAGATGAAGAGTGGAAGAACAGGCTGACGACATTACTGTCTGATGCGGATAAACGTACCACTATGGGAGCAGCAGCCAGAAAAAAAATTGAAACAACATACTCTGTTGCTGCTACTGAAAATATTTTTACACAGCTCTTTACTTAAATGAATTTTTAAAACAGGTTATCGTTCATGTTATTGCTTGCCCGTTTTTTTAGTGCTAACGATTTTATATTTTTCCCATTATGTTTTCTTCTCATGTTCTTTATTATCAAGAACCGGGCGAAAAGAAACAAGGATCCAAGAATCCAGATGCTTTATTTCCGGGCTTTTTATTTTAAAATAATTTGTGTATTTGCTTTTACATTACTTACAGAATTTTATTTTAAGGGAGGAGACACTTCTTTATATTACCAGGCTACTAAAGATTTAAGAGCTGCCGTTGCTGATAATCCCGATAACCTTTGGGTGGCTCTCAGCTCTCAAAAATTAACCTACAAGAGTCCGCTTTTTGATTTTTTTTATTATGACGGGTATGCTCATGACATAACTTATAACTATATGTTTTCGGCGGCTAATTTTATGTCTCCCAAGCTTGCGTTGCTCCCATCTTATCTTTTTGGCAATAGTTATCTCTGTCTTAATATGATGTTTGCTTTTTTTGCATTAGGGGGCACTATCCGGCTGTTCAAAACATTTTATCATTTCTATCCAAAGCTTTACCGGGAGATTGCCCTGGCCTGTCTCTTTCTTCCAAGTGTATGTTACTGGAGTTCAGGCCTGCTGAAAGACCCCATTTGTCTTGGTGCTGTGGGATATATCACCTATGCTTTTTTAAATCTTTTTGTAAAAAAACAAAAATATATTATTTCCATAGCCTGGATTATAGCCTGCGGACTTCTTTTATATTTTATTAAAATTTACATTTTGCTGGTACTGGTACTAAGTCTGCTGGTATGGCAATTCGCCGAATTCAATAAGCTGATAGAAAACAAAACCCTGCGCAGCATTTTTGCGATTATGACTTTTGCGGGCAGCATTATGGTTTCTGTATTAATGCTTAATTATTTTACTTCTATGGAAGCAGGGCAGCAGTACCAGATGGATAAAATTATGGGAAATGCAGAGCATCAACGGGAGATGTTTGCTATTGTTTCCCAGCAATCCGGGGGTGACGATTCCCATTTTACAATAAGTACGTCAAATCCTGTTATCATGGTTCTTGAAGGTATTTCCGCAACCTTTTACCGGCCATTTATCTGGGAAATCAATTCTCCTATTATGTTACTGGCAGCATTTGAATCATCCATATTTTTATTTCTCACTTTATTTTTAATGTATAGAAAAGGGGTAAGGAATTTTTTCAGACTTTCTTTTTCTGAACCAAGAATACTGATGTGTTTTGTTTTTGCTTTTGTTTTTGCAATTGCGGTGGGTATTTCTTCCGCCAACTTCGGAGCTTTGTCAAGGTATAAGATACCCTGTATGCCTTTTTATCTTGTTATGCTGATGTTATTATATCAGA
>JANPMI010000014.1:0-32211 GCA_031422725.1 Chitinophagaceae bacterium
CCACCAATTATGAGTGGATTAATGATTGCTGGCTTTGGCTTTACAAAGGCGCCTGGGAGGAATGGAATATAGAAGAAATTGAAATGGCCATACCGATGAGTCCCGACCAGGTATTAAAAAAACGCTTCGGCATTTTTATTCACCAGTCGCAAAAAGACATGGTACCCTTCCAGGGAAGCGATTCAAGAGAGTTCTGGCAAAGGGCTGAAGAAAGAAATGCTGACACTGCCAATTTGTATGCTGATTTAGGTTTAACCCATTATGCAGCTATGGAGGCTTTTGTCCGATGGCATTATTAACAGGCAATTTTTCCAAATTCTCCCTACATTTATACTCATAAAAAACAACTATGTCAATATTTAAATCAAGCAACCCCACTCTCCAGGAAAAAATGTACCAGGGAACTATTCTCGAAGGAATCAGTACCAGTGAAGAAATGACCGTAAAAGGCACCATGAACAAATTTGGTGTGCTGATGCTGCTAATGATAGCCTCAACACTATTTGCCTGGAGCCAGTTTTATAAAGGAAGTGATCCAAAACCTTTAATGCTAATCGGTGTTTTTGGCGGATTGGGATTAGCATTGATTATGATGTTTAAGAAGCAATGGGCACCTGTTATTGCCCCGGCTTATGCTATATTAGAAGGTCTTTTTGTTGGCTCCATTTCTGCCATGTATGATTATGCCTATCCTGGTTTACCTACACAGGCCGTTGCATTGACGCTGCTTGTCACACTGATAATGTTTGTGCTGTACAGATACCGGATAATAAAGGTGACAAAGAAATTAAGAACCGTTGTTACAGTCGCTACAGCAGCTATTGCAATTTTTTACCTTATTCAATGGATTACTTATTTAGCTATGGGTTCACCGATTGGCGGATTTACTAATGCTGCTACACCCCTTGGAATTGGATTTTCTATCCTTGTAGTAGGGCTTGCGGCATTTAACCTGCTGCTGAATTTCGATACAATAGAAAAAGGTGTGGAATTAAGGGCCGCCAAATACATGGAGTGGTATAGTGCATTTGGATTGCTGGTAACTATTGTATGGCTCTACCTGGAAATTTTACGTCTCTTATCAAAATTACAGAGGAACTAATTTATTTCTTATTAATTTGAATTATTTCTTATTATCACCATCCTTAGCTTCATTCTTATCATCTATCCTTTTCTCAAGCTTTTCTGTAAGTGCCTGATCCTGTTTTACATCACCAATACCTGATGTTTCTCCTTTTTCGCCCTTTTCTTCTTTTAATGCTTCTTTTAATTCCTCTTTGCGTTCTTCAATTTTAATCTCTTCCACCACTGTAAGATCAGCCTGGGCCCTGAGAGCATCTTTGTCAATAAATTCATTCATATAAATTTTGAAAAGAAGAATTATATAGTTGACCAGCAGCGGGCCAAAAATGAGCCCGACAAAACCAAAAAGCCCCAGCCCTATAATAACACCCAGCACCGTAATAATTGGATGTACATCACCCAGTTTCTTCATAATAGTAATCCGGGCAACATAGTCAATGTTGCCGGTTACAATTACACTATAAAGTAATAAACCCATCGCCATACCCGAGTTGCCGCTTGTATAGGTGTAAATGACCAACGGAACCCACACTAACATGGTTCCTACTATCGGGAAAAAAGCAAAAACACCTGTCAGAAAACCCCATAAGGCCCATTCTTTTACACCAAAAATAAAATACCCCAATGTAGCAGTAAGCCCCTGTATAATTGAAATAAGGGGAATGCCAAACGCATTTGCTTTTACTATTTTCTTTGTTTCAGTCGCCAGCATGGAAGTATTATCATCTTTTAAGGGGATGATACGAAACAATGTTTTCTCCATCTCCCGGCTGTAGTAAAGCATATAGTAGAGAAAGAATAACATGGTAGCCAGGTTAGCCAGCAGCATGGCCGTGCTGTTGAGCAACGAGGGTATGATGGCAGTTAATTTATCAAGAGAACCAGATAATGATTTTTCCGAGGCAAAGGTGATCCCTATCTTTTGCTGCACCTCTGCTACTGATTGTTTGATAGTCTCTATGGTAGCTGATGGATCACTTAAAAAAGAATTTATCTTCGGACTGATCAATGTGATAGCAAGAAAAACAGGTATCCCCAGTAAAATAAGGTAATAGATTATATATAAACCTGCAGCTCTTCCTTTTTTCCACTTTTTATTATAGACCAGTTGAAAATAATTGGCCCGGCTCAGAATATATAAGGTAATGGCTCCAAGAATACCAGGTAAAAATAAAGCAAGCTCCCTTAAAGAAAGATAAATCAGCAGGATTATTAAAAACAAAAGAAGTACTTGTTTTACCCTGTTATTAAAAGTGATATTCATTATTAAAATAATCTTTTCGGATAATTCCTATTCAGCCCTTGTAAAAATAAGTATTTGCCATATAAAAAAAGCTGAATCTAAATGATTCAGCCCATGAAGATTCAATAGTAAAGGTATTTTTATCCGGTTCCGTTTGTATGATTTAGAATTTTATTTTTTGCGGCCGGCATTTTATTTCTTACAAAATTGGTGACAAAAAACTGTACGGCGGTGCCTGCTATTTTTCTGAAAATGCCTCCGGAATTACGAAATAGTAATTTTTTTCCCAGCAAACCGGCACCGGCACTAATAGCTGTATCAATAGCCGTACTGCGCAAACCAGGCGTTGCAATAATGCTTCTCATTGCACTTTTTACAATATTGGCCGGGCTGATGCTATTAACAAGACTGGAAGCAGATTGTTTTAATTCGTCCAATTGCTGTTCCTGCCTTAATTCCAGCTCCCTGATTTTTTGGTCCAGTTTATTCCCCTGATGAACACCTTTTTTCACTATTTAATAATTTTATCTATTATAAGATTGCTTATAGGCGTTTTTATCAGGCTCTTACGGAATAAATAAACAAATAAACCTGCTAAAGCATAAAATCCCCCAACAATGAAAAATCCATAATAAATATTTCCCAATGCTGCACCAATCCAAAAGGCGAGGCCAAAACTTAAAATAGTCAAGGCTACACCCGTTAAGAGCACTATGGCAATCTTAGAAATAATAGAAGATACCGTTTCAGAAATTTTTCCGGCAGCCTTCAGTTTCCATAATTCCACTTTGGTTTCTGCCAGATCACCTGCTTTGGATACTATACTTTCAAGATGGTCAATAGTAGATTGCATTTGCACAATTTTATACTTTAGCTGGTTTATTTACTACGGCGATTAAAACAAAACCATAGTTATTGATAAGGTTATTTATCAGCTAAATGAATTTTTTATTTCATTTTTTGCTGAAGACATTTTGGCCTTGGCCTTATCCCCATACTCTTCCAATTCGCCTTCTGCTCCGGAATAAGCATCTTTTACACTGTCAATGATACCATTGATACTGCTTTTTGCTGACTCTTTCCAGTCACCGGCTTTTGTAGAAATTTTCTTACGGGTATTTGTACCACTATCCGGTGCAAACAAAATACCAGCCAGGGCACCTACTGCGGCTCCTGCTACAAATCCTAATAACGTTTTTGAACTGCTCATAAACTTAAATTTTAATGTTGATTAATTATACACTTTTAAAAACTCATTCTTTCTCCTTCATCAGCGGCACCTCTGCCGTGGTTAGCATTATAATTGAATGCAAATACATCAATACCGACAAAAAAAGAAATAAATGGATAACAGGGGAAGCCTTCATTGCAAAAAATCCGATTATCCAAACCGTCAGTAATACAAGACTTAATAATACATATATCTTTTTCATGGGGATGATTTTTAGTTTTTCAGTAAGGCACGGATTAAGGACCCGTTACTAAATATTGCTTTTACTACCAAACGATTTTCCGAAAAGTAAAGAAAGAACAAACAGCACCAGGAAAATAAAGAATAAAATTTTTGCAATCCCGGCTGCTCCGGAAGCCACACCACCAAATCCAAGTACGGCAGCGATAATGGCAATAATGAGGAATATAACTGTCCAGCGTAGCATAATTGTTGATTTAAAGGTTAAAAAAAATGATTTGAACTGTTGTACTATAACAAAAAATAATGCCACAATTTCAGCATAGTGAAAATTTTTTTTGAAGAAAGAAAAGTGAGGTTTTTTTTACCCATTAAGAGAAAAAAATAAGAACAGGTAGTTTAATTTGGGTTGGAATAATAATTGCAACTTAATTATCGCAATATATTCATCATAAATTTTTGATATGAAAGCCAATATAGGTCTGTCACCAAAAAATCTTGCCTCGGTTAAGAATGTTCTAAGTTCTATACTGGCTGATGCTGTTGTATTATATACTAAAACCAGGAAATTTCACTGGAATGTTTCGGGCAATAGTTTTATGGAGCTGCACAAATTATTTGAGGACCATTATAAAAAAATGGAGGAGTCCATAGATGAAATTGCCGAAAGAATAAATAAGCTTGGTTTCCCGACACCGGGTACGATGGCGGAATTTCTCGAAATGGCGTCGCTGAAAGAAGTCCCGGGTAAATATCCCACCCAAACTGAAATGATCAAAGAATTGCTGAAAGATCATGAAGCAGTGGTTATCATTTTGCGGAAAAGCATAGGTGATTGTGATGAAAAATTCGGAGATATAGGTACAGCTGATTTTCTTACTGATCTGATAAGAGAGCATGAAACCCTGGCCTGGACTTTAAGAAGATATCTCCATTAAAGCTTTTCTGTAATGAATCTTAAGGCAGGCTATCCATTTTCACTGATAAAAAATGGCCTGGTTGCCAATTATCCAAAACTGGAAGAAAAGATCCGCACAGATGTAGTAATTATGGGCGGTGGTATCTCCGGGGCATTAACGGCATGGCACCTGGCACAAAAGAATATTTCCTGCATTGTGGTGGATGCCCGCAGTATAGGCTTGGGAAGTACCTGTGCCAGCACTTCGCTGCTGCAATATGAAATTGATATCCCCTTGTATAAACTATCTTCTTTAATCGGGGTGAAAAATGCCGCAAGATCTTACTGGCTTTGCCAGGAAGCTATTGATAAATTGATCCATGTCGCCACTGAAATTGGGTTTACGGATATACAAAAGAAAAAAAGCCTCTACTATGCTGCCGCTAAGAAAGATGTGGCGAATCTCAAAAAAGAATTTGAAGCCAGGAAACAACAGGGGTTCCGGGTTCAATACTTAGATGAAGCAGCTGTTTTTCAAATGACCGGCATAGCAGCGCCGGCAGCATTACTTTCTGCGGATGCAGCACAAACCGATGCCTATATGTTTACCCATGCCCTGCACCAGCATAGTATTAAAAAAGGGCTTCGGGTCTTTGACCGTACCCCCATCGTATCCATCAATCATAAAAAAAGAAGTGTGGAACTGCTGACAGAAAATGGATGCAGGATAACAGCCAAAAAATTGGTGTACGCCACAGGTTATGAAGTGGTGAATTATATTGATAAGCCCATTGTAAAACTAAAATCAACCTATGCCACCATCAGCGAACCGTTGAGTGCAGAAAGACCATTCTGGAAAAATGAAATGTTATTATGGAATACCGCTGATCCGTACTTATATATGCGTACCACTCCAGATAACAGGATAATGGTTGGCGGCCGGGATGAAGATTTCTATTCCCCCCGGAGAAGAGATAAACTAATTGCTGCCAAAACAAAAAAGCTAAACAGTGACTTTAATAAAGTGTTTCCTGGTATAAATTTTATTCCGGAATTCAGCTGGACCGGAATTTTTGGTTCCACAAAGGACGGCTTACCCTTCATCGGGCCCTATAAAAAACTCACCAGCAGCTATTTTGCCCTCGGCTTTGGTGGAAATGGCATTACCTTTAGTTTAATCGCCGCCGAAATAATTGCAGACCTGGTGGCAGGCAAAAAAAATAAACAGGCAAATCTCTTCTCCTTTGAACGTTTGTAAAAAAGTACTCTTATTACATGACTAATAATAATACAAACCGGAGAGCAACCGAAAAAGCCGTTAAATATGTTTATTGGATAGTTTTCCTGCTGTTGCTGCTATCTTATTTTATTACCTTGTTTGCCAACAGGCAGTTGGTGCGACAGGCAAACTGGGTAGAGCATACTAATAATGTAATTAATCATGTGTCCGATATACTGGCAAAAGTAAAAGATGCTGAAACGGGTGCCAGGGGATATATTATCACCAAAAAAATTGAATTCCTTTCTCCTTACCAGGGCAGCTACGAAAAAACTATTACTCATTATAATGCAGCCCTGGAATTAACAAAAGATGATCCTTTGCAACAAGAGCGGCTGCAAAAACTTAAAAAAAATATTGACAGGCGTTTTGAACAGATTGCATTTGGTATAAGATCTTTCAATGACAATAACCAGGAAGTTACCGATTCCATGGACAAAAGGCAGCCTGAAGCATTGAAAGTGATGGAGGAAATCCGTTCTGCTATTGCAGTAATAGAACGGGAAGAAAGAATATTGCTGAGCCAGCAGAATATAAGAATAAAAAATATTTTCAGAACTATCAATGCCATCACTATTATCTCCCTTACCCTTGCTTTCTGCCTATCCCTGTTTGGTTTTATCACCTTTACAAGGATAAGTAATGATAGAAAAAAATACCAGGAAGAGCTAAACAGCCGTATAGAAGAATTAAAAACCGCCAATGAAGAACTTGTAAAAATGCGGAGCCAGGAAAAATTTGCCGTGTCAGGCAGGATAGCCCGGACCATTGGTCATGAAGTCAGGAATCCCCTTACCAATATAATGCTGGCCGCCAGCGAATTAAAATCGGCAATAGCAGAAAAAGAAGAAAACACAGAATACCTCTTTGAAATGATAAGCCGCAACAGTGACCGCATCAACCAGCTTGTTTCCGATTTGCTGGATTCAACAAAAATTGATGATCTAAAATACGAAAGCATATCTGTCAATAAACTGCTGGATGAGGCTATAAAAGAAGCAGAAGACAGGATTTCTCTTTCCAATGTGAAAGTGATTAAAAAATATAGTTCAGATATTTGTGATTTATCAGTTGATACAGAAAAAATTAAAATTGCTTTTCTCAATATTATAATCAACGCCTTGGAGGCAATGGAAAACAAAGATGGCAGTGTACTTACCCTTGAAACTAAGGGAGGTGATAAATGCACGGTGATAATCAGCGATAACGGTACAGGTATGGACAACGAATCTGTTAGCCGTTTATTTGAACCGTATTTTACCAGCAAACCCAAAGGAAATGGCCTGGGTTTAACCAATACTCAAAACATAGTACTTGCTCACAAAGGTGAAATTTCCGTAGAAAGCACAAAAGGGCATGGAACCAGTTTTACAATAAAACTCGATTTAGTGAGATAAATTTTTTAAAATGAAATTCCCTTTGTAGAATTAATTACCCAGACCGGTTATTATAATGCTCATTTATTCCACATCCGTAACTAAATCCACAACTTGGTTAATTTCGGTCATAGTAAAGGGTTTGGGCAGAAAAAAACTTATTCCTCTCTCATAAGCCTTTGATTTATCCTGCGGACTGTCATGGGCAGAAATCATGATAATTTTCATAGCAGGATATTTAGAAGTTATCCGGGTAAGAAAATCAACTCCCCTTCCATCAGGCAAATGATTATCAAGGAAAAGAATACCGGGCTTATTGATTTCCAATTGTTTCGAAGCATCAGATAAAGTGTGAGAAACCGAAGTGGGAAACCCTCTTTTTGAAAGATTATAGCTTAAAAAAAAACAAATGTCTTCTTCATCATCTACAATCAGCACTTTTGCCTTTGGCTCTTTTGCTTCTACTTTTTGATCCATAGGTAAAAATTACAAATTCCAGACAATCAGGCTACAAAAGTCTGGCCTGTTTTCAACTTTTTCGTACCACCCATATAAACAGGCATTTAATTTGAATTAAAGGATGATAAGTTTTTTTGCCAGTAGATATTCTTCCTCAATATGAGGGGTTTTCTGCTGTAATCGGGAGACCGGAAACCAACATATATGAATATTTCTTGCTCCATTCCCATGTACGCTGAATATTGTTTAATTTTAAAATAAAGCATTTTTGTATGAAAAAGATATTGCTTATTGATGATGATATTGATATGTGCAGGCTGCTCAGCCATTTTCTTCAGCGTAAAGGATTTGAAACTGATATTGCCCATACCGGCGCCAAAGGAATAGCCAGGTTTAAAGAAACTGGGTTTGATGTGGTGTTATGTGATTTTCGCCTCGGCGATATGGACGGCAGAAAGGTATTGCAGGAAATAAAAGCTATAAACCCGAATGTAGTGGTAATCATTATTACCGGCTATTCAGATGTAAAAATGGCTGTGGAAGTGATGCGGCATGGCGCTTTTGATTATATCACCAAACCCCTTATTCCCGAAGAAGTTATTAATGTTATAAACAGGGGTCTTACAGAATCCCCGATATTACCTGATGCTGTAGCCTCAGTAAACACAAATGGAGTTATAGCCGCAAAAAAAATAAAAATTTCATCAGAAGAATTTTTAATGGGCATTTCATCACTTACTATTGAGTTGTATAAACAAGTGGAGATAGTGGCCCCTACTAACTACAGCGTTATCATTTACGGAGAGAGTGGCACAGGTAAAGAAGTAATTGCAAAAACAATTCACCAAAGCAGTAACCGGAAGGATAAGCCTTTTATAGCTGTTGATTGTGGCATTTTGTCGAGAGAGTTGGCCGCAAGTGAATTGTTTGGCCATATAAAAGGTTCCTTCACCGGGGCATTAGCTGATAAAGAAGGAATTTTTGAAGTGGCGGATGGAGGTACCCTTTTCTTAGATGAAGTGTCCAACCTCCCATTAGATGTGCAGACTACACTGCTCAGGGTAATACAGGAAAGAAAATTTAAACGGGTAGGCAGTACTAAAGATGTAAGTACAGACACCCGGGTTATTGTTGCCTCTAATGAAAACCTGCAGGATGCTTATCGTAAAGGAAAGTTCCGGGAAGATTTATATCACCGGTTCAATGAGTTTTCCCTGTCTATACCACCGCTACGGGAAAGAAAAGAAGATATCCCTTTATTTGCCGCTTTTTTCCTGGAAAAAGTTTCGCAGGAATTAAATAAAAAACTGATTGGTTTTGATGACGAGGTAAACCAGCTTTTTTTAAGCTATGGATGGCCGGGTAATTTAAGGGAGTTCAGAAATGTTATCCGCAGGGCTGGGCTGTTATCACCACATGGAAAAATAACTGTAAATGTATTGCCCTGGGAAATAATTGGTGATCAGGGAAGAGTTTCTGTTGCAGAACAAACTGCAAAAGCACATGATCAACCACCGCTTGATCTTAAAGACGCAGCTTCACAGGCAGAATACGAAACAATTATGAATGTTTTAAAACAGGTAAAGTT
The DNA here is from genome assembly GCA_031422725.1 of Chitinophagaceae bacterium. Lineage (GTDB taxonomy): Bacteria > Bacteroidota > Bacteroidia > Chitinophagales > Chitinophagaceae > JJ008. The sequence goes on from JANPMI010000014.1 coordinate 9,338, forward strand.
TAATAAAACCAAAGCAGCTGAGGTTTTAAAGATTGACAGAAAGACCCTGTATAATAAAATGAGAAATCATGAAGAAGCAACAAATAGTGTAAAGCAATAAATTTTTACCTCTATTCAGTATTTATAAAAATTCCCCATTCCCTTTTCTTCCCCGCTTTGTGCGGTTTTTCCTCCACAGGTTGAAGAAGAAAGCTTGTATTATAAGTAAAACATAACTGGCATTATTTTTTAGACATTTAATTCATTATTAAACAATCTAAAATAATTGGTTATGTCAAACAAAGAAGCAAAGACCACTGTAACGGCCAGCCAGCAAAGCCCGCCGGATAGTACAGATCAAAGTCAGCAGCAAAAAAAAGCATTTGAGCAGGGAAATGCTAATAACAGTACGGCTGATGACCCCAAAATGAGAAAAGAAGATTCGGATTCACCAACCGTGCAACCAGGAATGGATGAGTCGTTGCCGGAAAATACTCCAGCTGAAGGTGAATCGCTGGAAGATGATGAGGATATTGATAAGAGCAAAAAAAACAAGCCTGAAATAGAAGGGCCGTACAAGGGTAAAGAGAAAACCAATAACATCATACTCTGATTAAAATCAATTTATTAAATAACTTAAACACATTACAATGAAAAATGAAGCAAAGTCAAAATCAGCAAATGGTACCAAAAATGGAAAAAAAATATCAATTGAAAAGGATAATTCCAGTGCCCATGAAAAATTACATAAGTTATTTGTGGACGGGTTAAAAGATATCTATTGGGCAGAGAAAGCATTAACTAAAGCATTACCCAAAATGATTAAAAATGCGACATCAGAAGAACTCACAGCGGCATTAACTAATCACCTGGAAGAAACGAAAGGTCAGGTAACAAGATTGGAAGAAGTATTTTCTTCTATTGATGAAAAGGCAACAGGGAAAAAATGCCCGGCCATGGAAGGACTTATCAAAGAAGCGGAAGAAATATTAGAGGAGACAGAAAAAGGTATGATGAGGGATGCCGGAATTATAGCAGCCGGACAAAAAGTAGAGCATTATGAAATTGCCACTTATGGCACACTCCGGGCTTTTGCAGAAATAATGGGGCACCACGAAGCGGCCCGTCTGTTATTAAAATCGCTGGGCGAAGAAAAAGCCGCAGACGACAAATTAACAGAAGTTACTTCGTCGGTAGTAATGATTGAGGAGTATGAAGCGGAAGAGGCGTAGTAATCTTTTTAAGTGACTACAAAACAGCAGTTTTAATTAACTGCTGTTATTTTTCCCTCAAAAAAAACGAACCAAATAGGCCGCCAATAAAAACCTGCATGAAACAACGGATTGATATTAGCTCACTCCTGGTAGCAATTTATAAGTATGCCAGTATCTTTTAACACCCTGGTTGGTATTAGTGCAAGTGTCTTTACTTCTATTTCACTTCTCCCGCAATTAATAAAATTATTGAAGGAGAAAAAAGCAGAAAGTATATCTGTGTGGATGCTGTTTATTCTTTTCATCGGCCTGGGCCTATGGATATATTATGGATTTTTAAAGAATGACTGGGTTATTATATTGGCAAATTTTTTATCTATTGTAATAAATGTTCTCATTATTATATTCTCATTAAAGTATAAATCTGAAAAAAAATAAACTAGTTATATGGAAACAAAACCTACCCAAATGACTACTCTACTGGCCGTGCTTGAAAAACTGCGGCTAAAAAGACAGGACAATGAATTTAGAATGACCGAAAACGGGTTTACCGCAGGAAAAGAGAAATACTATGAGCCTTCTGATCTTACGATCATTAAAACTTACCGGTTTGAAGGCGATTCTAACCCTTCTGATTCATCTATTCTTTATTTAATAGAGGCAACTGATGGTCTGATAGGTTACAGCCTGGATGCATACGGCGCTTACAGTAATCATGATGAAAAATATAACGGGTTTATACAGAAAATAAAAGTGGAAGACAGGGACGAGCAGATTTTATTCGCTGATGATTCCGACAAAACAAGAATAAACCTTTCGGGGTTAGTAATACTTTTTTAATGTTAGCGCATTAAAGGAATTGAATGGTTAATTAGTCTTGTTTTAAACCCAATATTCTCTGAATTATTAATAAAAATAATATTGGGAAATAAAAACTGACCTCGTGTCTCCGGCGTTTACCTGAATGGTCTAATATTTTACTGTAGAAATGTTTACTCATATTATGTAATTAATCTACAAAAGTCAAAGAGCAACAGCCTGTTTTATACCGGCACTGTTTTTATTACTATAAGTAAGATATTTCATCGCATTTAAAAATTAATTATGAAAAAAATAAGTTTACTGGCGACAGTACCATTTCTGCTCTTTATTTTATTTAGTTGTTCCGCTCCTGCTTACGTTCAAAAAGATGATGCAGCTAATTTGTCCGACTATAAAACCTACATGTGGGTAAATACGAGAGCCAGCGAAAATGATGAATCTCAGAGAGCAACTGCCTATGCTGACATCAGCATACACAATGCAGTAAATCCTGAATTAAATAACATGGGATGGAAAGAAGTAACTGAAAATCCCGATGTGCTGATCAGTTACGATGTTTTGGTAGAAAGAAATACTGAAACCCAACGGGATCCTGTATATTCCCAGCCTTTTACCCGTTCGTATTATAATCCCTATAGTAAAAGATGGTCCACTTTGTATTACCCTTCCCAATTTCAGGGTTATCAGGTTTATGAAACACCTGTTAAAGAAGGCACTGTGACGATTACCATTGTTGATGCAAAGAAAGATAAGAATATCTGGCAGGGCTGGACAACAGAACGGTTGACAGGCTCGCGGCTTACAGAGTTAGAAATTAAAAAAAGTGTTCGTAATATTTTTAAAGAAGCTTCCTGACAAAAAACATATCTTAAAAACGGAGAGTATTTTTCAATAAAAAGAGGTCAACATTTGTTGACCTCTTTTAGTGACCTCGATAGGATTCAAACCTATAACCTTCTGATCCGTAGTCAGATGCTCTATTCAATTGAGCTACGAAGCCAACGGGGAGCAAATATAAGCCAAAAAATACTATCGGGAAAAGCGGAAACATTACATGTTTCTCCAGTCGGGTACATACTTATCAAGTAAGGACTGAAACTCTTTGTAGTTTTTAAGCCCTGACAAGTCCGGATCACTGATAAGATTGTCAACATTTTTATATCCCCGTTCATACGCCTGCCGCAGGTATTGAATAGCTTGTTCGGGTTTATTGTTGAGTGCATAACTACAGGCAAGGCTATAATAATTCTTGCCTTTGGCGGGATCCAGCCGGATTGCATTCTGTATATAAACAATGGCAGAATCATACCGCTGCATCGCATGGTAAACCAATCCAAGATTTAACGAGGCGGACTGAGAGTTGTGATCAAGCTGCATAGCCTGGTTCAAATAAACAAAGGCAGAATCATTCATTTCCATCTTCATGAATGCTGAACCTGCCTGTGTATAAGCCGGAGTGTATTTACTATCTAATTGAATAGCTTTTCTGAAATATATTATTGCTGAATCATGCGCCTTCATATCATCAAAAAAATTGCCAATAGAAAAATATGCCTGTGCAGTAATATCTTGTTTTTTAAAAATCTGTTTTTTAAAATAATACCCCGCCGAATCATACTGATTTAACTGCCTGAATACAACGGCAAGATTTGACCAAATAACAGCATTCTCAGGGTCAATCTGCAAAGCTTTGTACATATTTATCCTGGCGGAATCATATTGTTTCATTCCCTGAAATATCCGTCCAAGATTGTTGTAGAACAGTGCATTCTGCGGATCCTTTTGTATAGCTCTGCGGATGTACCACCTTGCAGAGTCATAGCGCTTTTGATCAAAGAAAGCCATACCCATATCATTCATAAAAGTAGTGCTGTTAGGATCAAGCAGGGAAGAACCTTTCAGAAAATTAGTAATAGAATCCAGCTGGTTCAGCTCTTTAAATATTTTAATCAGGTTATTGGAAGCTGATTTATAATCCGGTTTTACCAATAATGCTCTTCTGAAATACAACTTGGCAGAATCATAATTTTTTGCCTGCCCGTAGATAACACCGAGGTTATTCATAATAGAAGGGTTACGGGGCTCCAGTTGGATAGCCTGTTCAAAATAACTATGTGTTGAATCGGGCATCTTGAGTTCTTTAAAAACCAGCCCGATATTAATCAGCGCAAAAGCAGAATAAGGATTGGCCTGCAAAGCCCTGCGGTAATAGTAAGTAGCCGAGTCTAATTGTTTCAATTCGAAACTGGCCCTGCCGAGATTATTGTAAGCTTCTTCATAATTAGGATCCAGTGCTGCAGCCATACGGTAATACACTTTGGCCGAGTCATATTCTTTCAGGTCTTTGTAAAAATTACCGATATAAACATTTACAATAGACTTATCCTGGTAGTTTGCAAAAGCTTTGGAATAATAAATCCTGGCAGAATCGAATTGTTTTGTTTCAAAAAAAGTTTTACTTAATCCGTTATAAGCATTGATGAATTTTGGATTGGCAGCAATGCTTTTCTTAAAATAGGTAATAGCCCCGTCATAATTCTTCCGGCTGTAATTTACCCAGCCAATATTATTACTGGCATAGGGATTATCAGGCTCAATACCCAATGCCTTTTCATAATAGACAATAGCAGAATCTCCCTTCGACAAAGAATAATAATAATGCCCAAGATCTACATAAGCATCTGCATTATCAGGACTCACTTCAATTGATTTGCGGTAGTATTTAATAGCTGAGTCAGGGCGGTTCAGTGTTTTATACGCAAAAGCTAATGTAACATACGGATACCGCCAGCGGGGCGCTGCAATAATGGCTTTCTTGGCATAAAAAATTGAACTGTCAATTTTGTTATTATCAAGATGTAGTGATGACAGGGTGTTGAGAATATAGGCTGCATTTTTATCTGCCGCATAAGCTGTATAGGCATACTGGAATGCATTATTAATATCCACCAGCTTTCTGCTTCTTCCAAAATAGCCTCTTGCCTTGAAAAAATACATCCTGCCATTTAAAGTTTTTGCAAAATCAGGATCATCTGCCATAATATAACTTATAGCTTTTTCCAGCATATACCCCACTTCATAAAACTCCTGCTGTGCCACTTTCTCCATCCTGTTCAGGCTGGTGGTAATTTCATCTGTTTTATCTTCTTCATCTATCTGTGCCCGCAACCGCTGGATGGAAGAAGCATCTTTACAGTCGAGATACAGGTTGATCTTACTTTGGGCAAAGTTGATATATTCCACCGCTAAAGTAGATTGTGCATCAATAGTGTAAGAAGTGCCGGGAAATTTACTTTCCATCAGGTTATAATAATATTCAGCAGACGCTTTACCAATAAGCCGGCTTTCCTTTACAGCATTATTAAATAAATTATACGCCTCAATCAGTAAAGTATCTGCAGGGCCAAAAGCCATACCCCTGCTGCGGGGCGCATAGGAAGTACTGGTGCCTGCTTTTGACTGCAATTTTTTGATATCAATCCATTTTCGGAGGTAAACAGTGTCAACAATGCTTATTACTTTTCCGCTTAAATCACTACAGCAGAAAAAAGGATCTTGTTTTCTTTTAAAACGCTGTTGTGCAATAGACGGAACATTTTTCTCCACATATTTTTGTATCTCGTCCAGTGTAATTTGATTATCAAGAGTACCTAGTGAATCCGCAGCCCCTGTCAATCCATCAATAAGATAATAAGTAAATAAACCGTGACCGCTGCCTATGGATGCATCCTCCAATGATTCCTGCCCGGCACCTGTAGCCAGCATTATTATTTCTCCAGCCCTTTTTTCGGAAACAGCTGCATTTAAAAAACCCTGCCCTTCGGCCCCTCCGGGCAACTCATTACTCCGGCAGGCATCCATAATAAAAAATACCTCCACACCCTTTGCTGTTTCCTTGGCAATTTTCAACTTCAGGTTAAATAATTGAATGGCTCCGCCTACCAGGTAGTTGTTTTTATCACCTGCCGGATTACAATCATAGGCCAGGTAAAAAAATTGGTCTTCATCAATGGCATCTCCGTGACCGGCCAGGTATATAAACAGCCTGTCGCCTTTTTGCAGCTTTTTTACTTTTAGCCATTGGAAACCTTTTGTATAAAAATTAGCGAGGGTAGCATCTTCATTCAGCAAGGTGTAAATATTATCGCCGCTTAATTTTCCACCTGCGGGTGATTTCAAAAAGTCACGGAACATTTCTGCATCTTTATCGGCATAGGTAAGCGGACGAACATGTTTATACTTAGAAATACCCATTACCAAGGCAAAAGTTTGCGGGCCTGTAATCGTAGTATCTCTGGCTTTTGGGGGTGCCTGCGCATATATATGCTGGCAGGATGCCACCAGCAAAAGGAAGCCAATAATTATGGAAAGGTTTTTTGGCATAAATTAGACGTACTAAATTACGGATTTACAGGGGAATAAACCGTTATCCGCTGATAATGGCTCAAATATTTCGGGGTAACCCGCTGTTAAAAAAATAAGAGAATATGTTAAGGATAAAAAAGTTGCAACCCTAAAACCAATTAGCAAATCATTATTATTACCAGACTGAAACCACCACTAAACTCTTGGAATGAAAAAACCACTGCACAAACACATCAGCCACCATGCCAGGCGGGTTCATGGGCAATTTACCAAATACCTTTATGAAAGGGACACCATTTTTGCTTCGATCTGGGTCTTTCTCTTTATTGTAATCCTCGGTTCTATACCACTAAACCTGGGTATTATGAATCCTATCAAACTCGGGTTGAAGGATTTTGATTTTAATGATCTGAGCTATTCAAAATTGGGAAAGGCCCAGAACACTCCTATTGACAACAATATTGTAATAATAAATATTGCCCATGCAGACAGGGAGGGCTTAGCATTGTTGATTGATAAAACAGCATCCTTCGAGCCGAAAGTGATGGGGCTGGATGTGACCTTTGACGGACCCAGAGATCCTCATAAAGATTCACTGCTCAGGGAAACAGTAAACAGGAATAAAAACCTGGTACTGGCCGTAAAATACCAGACTGATTCAACGGATAAACTGATCTCTGCTGAAAATTATTTTTTGACCGGTTCGGCCAATTTTGGATATGTAAATTTCCCCTACGAAGAAAATGAAACGGTAAGGGGATATTTTCCTTTTAAAAGTGATGACAAAGACAAGAGTCTTATACTGCCTTCCTTTTCTTCCACCCTGATCAGGCTCTTTGATACGATTGTCTACAAGAGGATTAGCAAGAAAATTAATAAAAATGTTATTATTAATTATGCCCGTACAGTCACCGACAGAAAAAAACAATACCTGATCATTGAGGGAGAAGACCTGCTGATGGATAATATTGACTCTTCTGCTATAACAGGCAAAATTGCCCTCCTGGCTTATGTAAATATTGACCCAAACGACATTGAGGATAAGAAGTTTACACCCATGAATAAGAAATTTGCAGGCAAGTCAACTCCGGATATGAACGGTATAATGGTACATGCCAATATAATTTCTATGGTAATAGAGGATAACTACGTAAAAAAGTTACCTTTATGGGCAAATTTACTGATCTCAGTCATTGTTTGCTGGCTGTTTATGTCATTCTTTATCCGGTATTACCTTGAAAGCCATATCTGGTTCCATTTAGTAGCAAAGATCGTACAGGTCATCTCGGGAATACTTTTCATCTGGTTTGGTATTTTCCTGTTTGACAGGTACCGGCTGAAAGTAGATCTGAAATGGAGTCTAATAGTGATCATTATGGCTGTGGATGTAATTTATTTTTATGAAGCATGGGCGACCTGGATGCACAAAAAGTTTAATTATAAAACGGTGTTTAAACCTCATCATTAATAACGCTGAACTATACAAACCTTAAACCTCAAAAAATGAAAAAATTCCATTTTCTCATCCTTCTTGTTCTCTTTGGCAGCATAGTGTCTGCACAGGAAAACAGTTTCCTTCTTTACAGTTTCAAAGGAAACGTTTCTGTGGTAGAAAATAAAGTAGAAACAAAAGCAAAAGTTGGTAAAGCACTTAATAACGCAGCCATTGTTAAGGTGGCCAAAGGTTCAGCCGTTACGCTGATCTGCAATGAGGCCGCTATGTTCACCCTGACTAAAGCGGGGAATTATCCCTTAAACATTTTTAAGGATTCCTGCAGGGTAAGCAGTAATTCTGTAAGTGCTAACTATGTAAAATATGTTTGGGCACAGATGACCAAGCCGAGTGGCTCCGCTGGCAGCAACCGCAAAGCTTATATGAATACGGTGGGTGCGGTGAGCCGCAGTGTCAATAATATATGGATAGACACCCGGCTTGATACGGTTAATTTTACCGGCAATAATGGTGATTTTCCTTTATCCTGGAAATGTTATGCAGCAGACGCAAAAGATTTTGAGTTTTCGTTGTACACTAATGATAATATCAGCACAGCCATACACAGCAATACTGTTGGAAAGCTGAAAATACCCATAAAAGATTTTGCAGGCAAAATGAAAACCGGTAATTCCTATTTCTGGACAGCCGCTGTAAAAGGAGAAGAAAATGATGACCTGAAAATAATTAATTATGTAACGAAGGAAACTTTCGCAGCTGTAATGAATAACCTGAAAAACCAGGGAGTTGCTTTTGAAGCACCGGCTGAACAGGCCTATAGGATTGCCTTCATGCTGGAAGATGCGCATTACCTCGCAGAAGCATATCAATACTATACCAAAGCAGCTTCATTGGATTCGACCAACGTATTGTACCGTTCTACACTGATGTCATTCAAAAAAGATTATGAGATAAAATAATTATCATTGATTAAAAAAATCAAGTCCTGCCAAAGCAGGACTTTTTACTTTATGATTCGTTGGAATACTATAAAAAGCTATGGGATAGCAGCCATTTTCTGTTTGGTCTCAAATCTGGTGCCTGCTCAAAAACACTTCGTAATTTACAGCGTCACTGGAAATGTTTCCATTAAGACAAATAATGAAGAAAGCAGGGCTATTGCCGGTAAACTACTTACTGCAAATCATGTTATAAATATTAATACAGATGGCGGTATAGCTCTCATATGCAAGGAAGGCACTATATTCTCCATAACAGAAACAGGGAGTTTTTCACTGGATCAATTTGGGAATTCCTGCCCTACAGGCACTGGCCATACAATAACAAATTATGCCCAGTATTTATGGAAACATGGGACAAAACCATACGACAACCCCGGTCGTTTCCGAAAAGCTTATATGAACGGTATTGGAGCAAGAACAGGTCTTGGTGAAATTTGGGTTAACTCGATGTTTGACACCCTGAATTACTCGGGGATTGGAGACCTGCCATTATCCTGGAAGTCTTATTCGGAAAAGCAATTTGACTTTCATCTTTATTACTCTGATAATATTGAAACGCCTCTTTTTAGTGATGTTTTGAGTAAGGATATCATACTCATAAGTGATTTTCTATCCAGCATGAAGCAAGGCGGTACTTTCTACTGGACTGTCAGCACCAGAGGCGGAGAAAATACCCGCCTCAATGTATTAAACTATGTAAGCAAAGAAACCTATGAAGGGGTATTATCGGGAATAGGCAACCGAAAACCTGCTATAGAAGCCCCGGCCGAACAGGCCTACCGGACTGCTTTTATGCTGGAAGATGCGCATTACCTCGCAGAAGCTTATCAATACTATACGAAAGCGGTTTCATTGGATTCGACAAATGCATTATACCGCTCTACCCTGATGTCATTCAAAAAAGATTACGAGATAAAATAGTTATTATCGGCATGATAAAATTGTTTAAGTCCTGTTACTGACAGGACTTTTTTATTTTTACAGCATGAAAATATCTTTCTGGTCAATTGGCAAAGCGAATGAAGTGTATGTAAAAGCCGGTGTAGAAGAATTTACCAGCCGCATTTCAAAATATTTCAAAGTAGATTGGAATATCATCCCCATGCCGAAAAATGCAGGCCTGATGAGTGAGACAGACCTTAAGAAGAAAGAAGGAGAAATAATTCTCCAATGGCTGGACAAAGATGATTACCTCGTAGCATTGGATGAAAGGGGAAAACAACTAAGCTCAGAAGGGCTGGCAGATTTTATACAGGCAAGAGCCAACGATAGTATAAAGCAACTTGTTTTTTTAATTGGCGGAGCTTATGGCATTGATGAAGCTGTATTGAAAAGAGCCAATAATAAATGGAGCCTGTCGCAATTAGTTTTTCCGCATCAGTTGGTGAGGCTGATTCTTGCAGAACAGGTGTACCGTGCCTGTACTATTCTTAAAAATGAAAAATATCATCACAAATAATCTCTATTTTCGGCTTTAATTCAGGAGCATGAATTTATCAATTACACTTATTATTGTTATCATAACCTCTCTCGTTTCTATAGGCGGTTTCAGCAATCCAAAAATAATTGATGACCTTATCTTCCACCCGCCGTCTGTCAACCGTGGACAAATTTACCGCCTGGTAACTCATGGCCTTATTCATGCAGATGCCTTTCATCTCATTTTTAATATGATTGCCCTGTACTCTTTCGGCGCAGCCGTTGAAACAGCCTTATTCAGCAATCACTGTTTCTTCGGCGTAATGGGTAAATGGGTATTTCTATTACTTTATATCACCGGCCTGGTAATCGCCAGTATTCCGGATTTAATAAAACACAGGGATGCCGGTCATTATAGAAGCCTGGGTGCATCGGGAGCTGTTTCTGCGGTTGTCTTTTCCAGCATTCTGCTGTTGCCAAAACTGGGGGTGGGAATTGCTTTTATTCCGGGGGTACAGATACCGGGTTACATTTTTGCCGTGCTATATCTTATCATATCAGCTTATCTCGATAAAAAAGGCGGGGGAAATGTAAACCATGGAGCACATTTATGGGGAGCTTTATTTGGATTGATTTTTACTTACGTTGCCGTTACTTTTTTTACTCAAATTAATATAGTGGAGAATTTTAAAGAGCAATTGCAGGCGGCAAAACCTTTTTTACCCTACTGTAATCCGTAAAATACTTTTTGTTTTTTCTGTCACTTTATATCGTTCATCAATCCGGTGACCAACTATCCAGATGATCCGTTCAGCACTTTCAATCACCCATACATTTTCTTTTTCCGTGGTGGATAGTTTTTGATCAATCAGGAAACGGTTAAGTTTCTTTTTTTTCTTCATACCCAGGGGATAGAAATAATCACCTGTTTTTCGTTTTCGGAGAAGTAAAGGGAATGTGATTTTTTTGGCATCGAGACAGGCGGTAGAATCAGCAACCGTCAATTGGCAACCTGCAACGGGAAGAATCTTTAATTGCAAATTGCCCATTGCAAATTGCACATTGGCCATCTTTTCTTCAATAATGATGTTCTCAGATTCGGTTGCTATAACCGGGCTGATGATAAACCAATGCCGGTGTTTAATAATCCGGTATTCACCCGAAGGAGATGGGATATATTTTCCTGAATCACTTTCCGAAAGTTTAATCACTTCTTCCACCTGCTTTTCATGAAAGCCATAGGCTGAAATAATTTCATAAATCAATGCCCTGTTGTTGAAACCCATTAACTGTCTTACAGGAATGTGAACTTCTTTTCCTTTTGCCCGGCAAAGCTTCTTTTTTAGCTGCTCCACTGAAAACCTGTACAGTTTTTCAATTTCTTTGAACCGCTCAATATTATCCTGCAAATTATCTTTTACCTTCGGATACACTTTACTGATAGCAGGCAGAATTTCATTCCTGAAAAAATTACGGGTGTATTTGGATAATTGATTGGACGAGTCTTCCACAAACTCCAGTTTGTTTTCTTTGGCAAACTCAAGCAGTTCCTCTTTAGAAAAATTTAGTAGCGGTCTGCGGATATAATTAATGGAAGCAGGAATACCTGTTAAGCCATGCAAACCAGTGCCACGGAAAAAATTCATCAACAGAGTTTCATTATTATCATCTGCATGATGAGCAGTGAGGAGCCAATTGGCAATTGACAATTGGCAATTAGCTTCCTCAAATGAAAGTCTCTCATTGCTTGCATATTGCTTATTGCCAATTAAGGCAGAAAACCAATTATAACGAAGTTCTCTCGCCGCTTCCTGGATTGATAATTTATTTTTATCCGCATATTTTTCAGTATCAAATCGTTTCACCAATACTTCCGTTCCATATTTCTTTCCCAACTCTTTTACAAATTGTTCATCCCGTTCACTCTCTTCCCCTCTCAACTGAAAATTACAATGAGCAATGATAAAATTATAACCTGCCTGTTTGCATAATTCACAAAGCACAACAGAATCCACTCCGCCGCTTACGGCCAGCAACAGTTTATCTTTTGGTGAGAAAAAAAAATTCTGCTTAACAGAATCTTTAAATCGTAATAGCAAATCCATCTGTTTATCTTACTTCTTTTATAGTGTCAGCAAAATATAAAGTATCACAGGTCTAAGCCTCCCTTTAGAGGACAAGGGCATTCTAAAATGTCAACTCTTCCCAGGCCCCTTTTAATTCCCCAAAAGCATGGTTATCCCCTGCTTTCTTCGCTTCTTCCATTCCTTTCGCATATATTTTAACCGCTTCCTCCGTTTTGTTGTTTCGTTCCAGCAGTTTACCAAGGTGATAATAGCTGCCAATATAACCCGGCTCCCTGTTTAAGATTTCCTCAAATAATACCATCGCCTGTTGATCATCTCCGAGTTTAATATATTCCAGCGCCATGGCATGCTGCACAAAACTATCCCGGGGATTCATTTTTAAAAACTCCTTCAATTTTGAAATCCTGTCCACCTGAAAAATTTATACTTTTTAATGCTTAATTTTTACCTGGCTTCCTTATCTTTGCTTTAGTTGCATAAACAACCAATTTTGCCACCCTGAGTTTACCGAGAGTGACGCTGATAAAAAGAAACAACATGAAGATCTTAGTTTGTATCAGTAAAACGCCGGACACAACGGCAAAAATAGCTTTCACCGATAACAACACGAAATTCGATGTAAACGGTGTGCAGTGGATCATCAATCCCCACGACGAGTGGTATGCCCTTGTCCGTGCCATCGAACTGAAAGAAGCGGATGCATCTGCTGTTATTCATTTAGTGAATGTTGGTGGCCCCGATGCAGATCCTATAATTCGCAAAGCTCTTGCTCTTGGCGGTGATGAAGCCATCCGGGTAAATGCAGACAGCCACGACAGTTTTTATATCGCTTCACAAATTGCTGAAGTAGCTAAACAAGGTAATTACGATTTAATATTCACCGGAAAAGAGACGATTGATTATAATGGTTCATCTATCGGCGGCATGGTAGCCGAATTATTGGGCCAGCCCTATGTTGCCCTCGCTACCAAATTTGAACTGGCGGGAACAAAAGCAACAATCACCAGGGAAATAGAAGGAGGCGAAGAAATATGCGAAGCAGAGTTGCCCCTTACAGTTAGTTGCCAGAAAGGAATGGCAGAAGCAAGAATACCCAACATGAGAGGCATCATGGCAGCAAGAACAAAACCATTAAAAGTAGTTGAACCAATCGTTGTTGATGCGTTAACAAGTGTTGCAGGTTTTGGATTACCTCCTGCTAAAGCTGGTGTAAAATTAGTGGCTGCTGACAATGTAGAAGAACTGGTTCGTTTACTTCACGAAGAAGCTAAAGCCATTTAATTTTACCCTGTCACGCCAACCATAAACTATAAACAATAAACTTCTTTTATGTCTGTTTTAATATTTATTGATACCGCCGATGGTCATGTAAAAAAAGCTTCCCTGGAAGTATTAACCTACGGTGCTAAAGTGGCTGAACAGCTTGGCACTACTGCTGAAGGCGTTGTACTTGGAACTGTAACAGAAGATTTAGCAGCCCTTGGAAAATATGGTGTAAAGAAAATCCATCATGTTGCCAATGATTCATTGAATCATCTCGATGCACAGGTTTACACCAGCGTAATTGCACAGGTGGCAGAAGCAAGCGGTGCTAAAGTGATTATTTTTTCCAATAACGTAGATGGAAAAGCCATTGCTCCCCGCCTGTCCGTCCGGTTAAAAGCCGGATTAGTTTCGGGTGCTGTTGCCCTGCCCGATACCAGCAATGGATTTGTAGTAAAGAAAAATGTTTTCTCCGGCAAGGCATTTGCCAATGTTGCTGTAAGCACAGCCGTAAAAATTATTGCCCTTAATCCGAATGCTTATAAAACAGAAGCAGGTGAAGGCACTGCAGAAGTAATTGCATTCAATGCCACAGTGGATGCAGCGAAAGTAAAAGTAACCAATGTAATTAAAGCAAGTGGTGAAGTACCCCTCACCGAAGCAGAAGTGGTAGTGAGTGCCGGCCGTGGATTAAAAGGACCTGAGAACTGGGGCATGGTGGAAGAACTGGCAAAAGTATTGCATGCCGCTACCGCCTGTAGCCGCCCGGTGGCCGATGCACACTGGCGTCCGCACAATGAACATGTGGGACAAACAGGTATTGCCATTGCACCCAATCTCTATATTGCTATCGGTATTTCAGGAGCTATACAGCACCTCGCCGGGGTAAATAGAAGCAAAGTAATTGTGGTCATCAATAAAGATCCTGAAGCTCCTTTCTTCAAAGCAGCTGACTATGGTATTGTAGGTGATGCCTTTGAAATCATACCTCAATTTACAGCAGCTATTAAGAAACTGAAAGGCGTAGCTTAAAATAAATCATTGATATATTGAAAACCACAAACCATTTGCGTTTGTGGTTTTTTATTGCAAACTTGCAGTAGTAAAATCAAGCCATTTATTCTATGAAAAAAATAATCATATTGCTGCTGCCTCTGTGTGTATGTTTATCAGCACAGGCCCAAAAGAAATCTAAAGGAAAAAATAAAACAGTAAAAGAAAAGACCTCCGGGACAGACTATGTATTACAAGCTGACCCAATACCCGACACGGCTACAAAATTTACCGGCATCATAAAATACCGCATCACTACGGATGATCCTGCTGACAGGGATTCTATGTTTATTATTTTTGGAGAAGACAGCATGCGGTTCACTATGTTCTATCCCGGTTACAAGGAAGGCGATATTTTTGAAGATAATATGATTGCATCTTTCAAAGACAGTAGTTTTTTAGTACTTGACACAAAGAATAAAACCTATAAAAAAGAAAAACTTTCGGCCCGGAACCCCGGAACTGTTTTCTCCCTGTCCAATTATAAAAAAACAGGCCCTGTTCTTAAATTTGTCTGCCAGGAATACAGCGGGGAAATGATTACCAAAGACGAGGAATCTTTTGAAGCGGCAGCCCTCGTCAGCAAACAACATTCCTATATTGCCACGTTGGACTATTATTTTATGAATATCCAGCCAGCGGTCATTGGCTATAAAATTGTACTCGGCTACCGCACAAAATCTTCGGAGAATGAAAACACCTATATAGTGGCGTATAAAATTGAACCCGGCAAAGTGGATGCTTACTTTGACCTTGCCGGATACAAGGCAAAATAGCTGTATAAATATTTAATTACGCAGCAGTGAGGCTGTCTCAAAAGGTTTGTCAGCCTTTGTCATCCTGAATTTATCGAAGGATTATCGAAGGCTATCAATTTGATTGCCAATATTTCGACAAGCTCAATATGACAATCAAATTGACTTTGGAGATTGCCTCATTTTTTATGTACTATAATTTAACCCATTAAAACTAAAGGCGTAAATTCGTGGCTTCAAATGAAGAAGATAGAACTGGAAATAGTGGCCCTGTCGCACAGCATTACCCAGACACACTCCTATGCCGTAGTGCTGGGCGAAGTAAACGGGTTAAGACGTTTGCCGATTGTTATCGGGGGATTTGAAGCACAGGCAATCGCCGTGGCATTGGAAAAAATGCAACCCAGCCGTCCACTCACCCACGACCTGATGAAAAATTTCATGAATGCCTTTACCATTGACCTGCATGAAATTATTATCTGCGATCTGCAGGAAGGCATATTTTATTCAAAACTCGTTTGTTCTACGGAGAATGATACGGTAGAAATTGATTCCAGAACCTCAGATGCCATAGCACTGGCGGTTCGCTTTGGGTGTCCTATTTATACGTATGAAAATATACTGGAAAGTGCAGGCATACTGATGGAAGATACCGCCACTACCGGCAAAAAGAAAAAAGCCAAACAGGAAGTGATGGTGGAAGAAACTGGCACCACCGGAAAAGAAGACTTGAAAACCATGACGATGGAAGAATTAAATACTCTTTTGAATGAAGTATTGGACAAGGAAGATTATATCCGTGCTGTTGCCATCCGGGATGAAATCAACAGCCGGAGTAAGAGACGCTGAGACAACAGCATGAATAATTTCGCTGCCATTTTTGCGAACAACCTTTATCCTGAAAACCTTTAAACAACCCAATCCGTGATAGCTTTCCCTAACTGCAAAATCAACCTCGGTCTTAATATTCTCCGAAAACGGAGTGACGGTTATCATGACCTGGAAACCATCTTTTACCCCCTTCTCCTTACTGATGTGCTCGAGATTATTGAGTGCAAACAACTTGAACGGAATGACCCTATTCCTTTTACTACAAGTGGATTAACCATACACGGCGATCCAGCATCCAATATCTGTGTAAAAGCATACCGGTTACTCAAAAAAAAATTCCCCGCCATTCCTTTTGTGCAGATACACCTGCACAAAATAATTCCTTCAGGGGCAGGCCTGGGTGGTGGCAGCGCTGATGCCGCTTTTACCTTACAGCTCCTGAATAATAAATTTGGACTTAAGCTTTCTCAAAAAGAACTTATCGGCTATGCCGCTGAGTTGGGAAGTGACTGCCCATTTTTTATTATCAATAAACCCTGCTTCGCTTCCGGAACCGGTGAACTGCTGGAAGAAATTGTTCCCGATTTGTCTGCTTACAAATTTGTCATCGTCAATCCCGGTATTCATATTGATACTGGCAGGGCATTTTTAGAGATAGTTCCGGCAATACCAGCAACATCAGTGAAAGAAATTATTAAAAGACCGGTAGAAAGATGGAAAGATGAACTGACGAATGATTTTGAAAAACCGGTCTTTCAAAAACACCGGGAGATTGTGGATATAAAAGATGAACTATACCGCAACGGTGCTGTGTATGCATCCATGAGTGGCAGCGGCAGTACAGTTTATGGACTATTTCCTAAAGAGCAACCGCTTCAATTATCTTTTCCTCCGCAGTATTTCGTCAAGGAGTTAATCAGCTAATGCCAGTAAATCTTCCAGATCAAGAGCAGCCGTTATCATTTGTAAATTACCCGCCGCATCTTTTGGCCATTGCTCTACGGGTTTGTCCCAGTATAATTCCACTCCATTCTTATCCGGATCATCTAAGTAAATAGCTTCAGACACACCATGATCTGAAGCACCGGTCAATGGATATTTGGCTTCTATTATTCTTTTCAATACTACCGCCAGGTCTTTTCTTGTTGGATATAAAATTGCCGTATGGTATAAACCGGCCGCCTTCACCGGGGCCGGGTCTGCATTTTTGCTATGCCAGGTATTCAGCCCGATGTGATGATGATAGCCACCGGCAGAAATAAAAGCAGCACTGTCGCCGTAATATTGCTGCAATTCAAAGCCCAGCAGGTCACGGTAAAATTTTAATGCTCTTTCAAGGTCAGTGACCTTTAAATGCACATGACCAATTCGGGCACCCGGAGGAACTGTATAGGACATAAGAAAATTATTAAAGACCCAAAGTACAAGATTCAAGGTACAAGAGAGATATCCGGGTTTCAGGTTTTCCTTGTGCCTTGTCCCTTGAGCCTTTTTTCTTATCTTGCGTCAAATTTCGAACTATTCAACTGATTTCTTACATATCATTCTTTCTGAAAAAGAACCTCGACCTGCTCAATCATCGAGGTTAAAGCCCCCACCCCCTAAAGGGGGAGTTATTGACGTTTACCTATTTAGTAGTTTCCTTTTTATCAACTTACTCATCATGCAACAAACCATAATCATGTCTGAACAGACACAATATTATCTTGAATTGGAAGAACAATATGGAGCTCATAATTATCATCCTGTTCCCGTGGTGCTTAACCGTGGCAAGGGAGTACATGTTTGGGATGTGAAGGGCAAACAGTATTATGATTTTCTCAGTGGATATTCAGCCGTCAACCAGGGACATTGTCATCCCAAAATCGTACAGGCATTGATAGAACAGGCACAACAGCTAACATTAACCAGCCGTGCTTTTCACAGCGACCAACTTGGTGAATATGTAAAATATATCACCGCTTATTTTGGTTACGACAAAGTGCTGCCCATGAATACCGGTGTAGAAGCGGTAGAAACAGGCATCAAACTCTGCCGCAAATGGGGCTATCAAGTAAAAGGCATTGAAGAAAATAAAGCTGTCATCATTGTTTGCGAAGGAAATTTTCATGGCCGCACTTCTGCTGTTATTTCATTCAGCAGTGATCCGTCAGCAAAGAAAAATTTTGGACCGTTTATGCCGGGATTTAAATCCATCCCTTATAATGATACAGAAGCATTGGCCAAAGCATTTGAAGATAAAAATGTTGCAGGCTTTTTAGTGGAACCGATACAAGGCGAAGCCGGAGTACTGGTACCAGACAACGGCTATTTATTAAAAGCCAAACAACTCTGCGAAGCTGCTAATGTATTATTCATCGCCGATGAAATTCAAACAGGTCTGGCCCGTACCGGTAAACTGCTGGCCTGCGATCATGAAACTGTAAGACCCGATATTTTGTTATTGGGCAAAGCAC
The DNA here is from genome assembly GCA_031422725.1 of Chitinophagaceae bacterium. GTDB lineage: Bacteria > Bacteroidota > Bacteroidia > Chitinophagales > Chitinophagaceae > JJ008. Next base: position 28,036 of record JANPMI010000014.1, read on the forward strand.
TAAGCGGTGGCATGTTACCGGTAAGTGCTGTGCTTTGTGATGATGAAATTATGATGACCATCAAACCCGGTGAGCATGGTTCTACCTATGGTGGCAATCCACTGGCCTGTAAAGTTGCGATAACGGCATTGCAGGTATTAAAGGAAGAAAATATGGCGGAGAATGCGGCGGTGATGGGTGAATTATTGCGCAATGAATTACAGTCACTTTCTTCCAAACACATTTCTATTATCCGTGGTAAGGGATTACTGAATGCCATCGTTATTCAACATTCTAATAAAGAAGCTGCCTGGGATTTGTGTTTGCAATTAAAAGAAAATGGGTTACTGGCCAAGCCAACGCATGGTGACAAAATACGTTTTGCTCCTCCTCTTGTGATTACCAAACAGCAAGTGATGGAATGTGTGGAGATTATTGGTGAGAGTTTGGCCATATTGGATTAAAGGATTAAAAGGCAGAAGGCTATCTACAATAGCCCTCTGCGTCCTGGTGAAAGAATTTGGATTCGTTGCGGTAAAATATTTATTGCTTCACCTTCCGTTCTCTTTTTCGGGTGGCCATATAATCAGTAACGGCTTTTTTGGTGGTCAGCCAGTTGCGGCCATCTTTATAAGCATCAATTTTTCCCTGCCGGGCCAGCAGGCTGATGTATTCTTGTCCATAGGGCATTGCTTCTTCTTCCACGAGGCTGCTGATAGCTGTGTAATCATCATATCCATTTCCGGGCATAGCCGCCGTATAAATATTCAGCGATCTTTCCAGGGCCTGTGTCATCAGCAGGCAAAGCTTTGCATACTTCCCGTTATTGGCCTGGTTCAGTGCTTCATAATATTTCTGCCGGTCATTTTTTAAAATAATAGCCGGGGGAAATCCTTTTCGCAGCAGCAATAAATTCATGGCAAGGCGGACGGTGCGGCCATTGCCATCAAAGAACGGATGTATCCACGCCAGGCGGTGATGAAAAATAGCAGCCATTTCAATATCATTAAAGCCGGAAGCATTTGTATTGATGAAATCAATCAGTTCATCCAGCAGATCTGATACTCTATTGGCATTAGGCGGTGTAAAATTGGCGCCGGTTATACGGACACCTCCATTTCTCAGCCTTCCGGCAAATTCATCTTCAATGCTGCGCATTACCAGCCCATGCAGCGATAGAATATCAATACTGCGCAATACATATTTACTATTAACGAGACTGTATAAATAATCAATGGCCTTTTCATGATTGTAGGCTTCAAAATGTTCCCGGAGCGATTTGCCTTTGATGGTGATGCCATCCAGCAATACCATTTTTGTTTCCCGCAGGCTGAGGGTATTGCCTTCAATGCTGTTGCTGTTGTAAGTCCATTCTACGGTCAGGTCTTCTTTTATTTTTTGCAATGCCATGGCAGGCAAAGGCCTGCTTCGCTGTATCACTGCTTTTTTTTCATAAAGTCTTTCATAGACCGGCAGCATTTCTTTCAGTTCCTGTATATCTGTTTTCCATTTCACCCCCCAAAAATACACTAATATCGGATAACTAATAAATTTATTTTATCCGATATTAACCTTTAAAAGAGAAGCTGAATAGTTACTGCTTCACCAGCCTGAACACTGTTTTCGTTTCTCCTCCCGATGCAGAGAGGTGATAAACACCGGCAGGCAAACCACTGATAGTAACAGGGATGTTATTAGTGCCTTCGGCAACATTGGATTGCCACTGCTTTACTATGGTGCCGGATAAATTATATAATTGGAAGAGTACCACTCCCTTTTTGGCAGTGCTGAGTGTCAGTATCGCTTCATCATGAACAGGATTGGGAGCTATGGAAGTTATTAATAAACCTTCGGTATCATTGATAACGGCTACTGTATTGGAATAACGAACACCACCTGCATTGCGGTTTACTTTGATGCGGTAGAGATTAGTGCCACCTTGCAGATTTGCATCGGTGTAGTTATAATCAAGTTGGTTTGCAATCGGGTTAATAGTTGCAATCGTCTGATATCCGCCATTGTTTACAGAACGTTGCAGTTCAAAGCTCAGCACATTATCTGCATCAAAAATTTTCCAGTTGATGACAGCCGTATTATTTATTTTTTGTACACGGGCAGTGATAAAATAATCGAGGGGGAGGATGGCTCCATTATTGGCAACTACAAATGGTATTTCAGCACCACCACCAATGAATGTATTAATAGGTGTGGTTGGTGTGACTATAAAGGTTCCGGGTACTATTGGAAAATTCGCAGGAGTCAGACTTGATTCATGTATGTTCCATACCCCCCCAACATATTGTCCAACCTGCACTGGTCCGCCATTATTATAGGATGCCCCACAATCTCCTGGATAGGAATAGCCAAAACTTATTGTAGCGATGGGTGATGTGACAGAACTTGTAATGTACCAGGTCCGTAATACGGCAGCAAGATCATTATATATCGGCGGAGTAATTGGTTCAACTATCCTCGCCGAATAAGATGCAGTCGTGCCACTAAATATATACAAAGGATTGATGGTTGATAAACCGATAGGGAATAATTTACCCCCAGTAGGAAAAGCAGCAATACCAGTTAAAGTTAATCTACCTGTACCATTTGTTTTCACATAGCTGCTTACCTGTGTGATAGCAATTGTTCCTGTAACCGTTAAATTAAAATTTCCAAGTTCAATAAGACTGTTAGTATTGAGAAGAGTGACATTACCTGTTATTGTTTTATCAGAAATCATAGTAACGGTTGTTGGATTGCCTATTTCCAAACCACCTGATGAGGGAACAGTTAATGAACCACTACCCCCTAATTCGGCTGTGAGTCCATTAATGATAAATTTTCCAGATGTTGCCAAAGCTGTAACACTCCCCGTTCCCCTGATTCCATTTCGGAAAGTTTTTGTTCCTCCATTTGCAAAGGTTACATTTCCGTTAGCTTCAAAAACACCATTTATCCCTGTATTTGATACTGAACCAACAGGCAAGCCAATATTTTGGGTTATCCTGAAAACAGGGATTGTACCTGCCGGAGCATTCGGAAAATAAGTAACTCCTACAGTTCCAAATGCTGTACTAAGTGTATATTCCAATATTGACTGGTGCTGATAAACATAATTCGCTGCATGAACACCTGCAAGAGGAATAGTAGTTAATCCACTTGCTGCAACTCTTAATACACCATTACCCTGAACATTTACTGTCGGAACCGCTCCTGTAAATGCTGGTGGATTATTAGCTAAAGAAAGAACAAAAGTCCCTCCACTTTGAATATCCAAATCATCACCACCCCCATCGTTAACGGTTAAAATACCATTGCTATAATCAAGTGTTCCTCCGCTCTCTATTACAACCTGGTCAACTGCGAGGAAAGAATTAAAAGTTACAGTATGGGTATTCCTTATAGTTATTGTATTTGCAGCTGAAGTTGGAATTTCGATAGCCGCCGCCCATGTTATAGCATCGGGGGATGATTCCCATGTTGACAAAACATTCCAGTTCCCTGTTATGAGAGAACGAAAGTGCTCTGTACTAGGGGCTGTAAAATTTGGTGTTAAAGAAAAATCATCTACGCCAAGTCCGTCATCAGAGCCAGTTGCATCAAAATCTATCCATCTAATAAAGCAAGTTGAATTATTTGGAATACTCAAACCAATAAGTGTACTACTAATTATAGTTCTGTTAGGTGCGAAATTTCCGTCAAGGGCACCAGTTGCTCCTGTAGTTACAGGCGCAGTAAAATCAAGAACATCTGCATCAACCCATAATCCATTTGTAAGTAAACTTGCATTTAAACTATACTGAAAATCTAATCTGTCAACTCGTCCTGTAGTTCCAAGACGCCATTGTTCTCCGGCATAGCTAAATGTAAGACTGGTAATAGTGCTTCCTGTATTATTTGTAAAATAAAAACCGATAGTTGGATTTAAGCTGCCAGATTGCAAACCTCCTAAAGTTCTGTCTGGTGCGGATGTAGTACCAAAATTATAAGTATCCCCGTTATTGCTTGAGCCATCACCTGCTGTAATAGTTGTGTTATTGTTTGTGAGCAATTCAGAAAAATACCAGCCATTTAAAGAAGCATTTACAAAACTCAAATCACCATTAGCTGGTGATGAATTTGTTATACCCAACAAATCAAAATTTTGTGAATACGGACCGGCTAAAGGAAATTGTGCTAATACTCCAACACTTACAAAGATCG
>JANPMI010000015.1:0-5749 GCA_031422725.1 Chitinophagaceae bacterium
CCAAACTGTTTGTATTAATACACCGATTATCAATATCACTTATTCAGTAGGTGGCAGTGGCACAGGTGGCAGTGTAAGTGGATTACCTGCCGGCGTTACCGGAACTTTTGCAGGCGGGGTGATAACAATAACAGGATCGCCTACCACTACAGCAGGCAGCCCTTTTACATATACAGTCAGTACAACAGGCCCATGTGTTATTCCCACAGCTACAGGAACTATAACCGTTGATCCTGATGCAACAATAACTTTAACTTCCGCACCATCAACAATTGCACAGGAGCTTTGTTTAAATGCGGCTATTACCAATATTACTTATTCGGTTGGCGGTGGCGGTTCCGGCGCAACTGTTGCCGGGTTACCAGCAGGTATTACCGGAGCTTATGCAGGAGGTATTTTTACAATAAGTGGTACTGCCACTGTTTCAGGTGTATTTAACTATACTGTTACCACTACAGGTATTTGTGTCCAGGCAACAGCCACAGGTACTATTACCATTAATGCTTTACCGACGAGTAATTTTAATTTCACGGCTCCTTCCTGCGAAACAAGAACAATAGACTTTTTTGATATTTCTGTTCCTAATTCAGGTAACATAATCAGCTGGGCCTGGAATTTTGGTGATCCTCCAAGTGGAACAGCCAATACATCAACCCTGCAAAATCCTTCACACACATTTGCAACATCGGGCACTTATAATGTTACCCTCGTTGTTACAACAGATAAAGGTTGTGTAAGTATTCAACCTTCCCGCCAGGTCATCATTGATGAAAGACCGCTGGCCGGTTATATCGTTCCGGAAGTTTGTTTAAGTGATACCTACGCACAGTTTACAGACACAAGCAGTATTGCAGCACCTGATAATATTGTAGCCTGGGCCTGGAATTTTGGTGATCCCCCAAGCGGCCCACTCAATATATCAAACTTGCAAAATCCGCAGCACAGTTACACTGCCACTGGTGCTTATATTGTAGAACTGATAGCAACAAGTAATAAAGGATGTAAGGATACAGTAACCCATACCTTGTTTGTAAATGGAAGTTTCCCGGTTGCTGATTTTACAGTGAATAACCCAACCACCTTATGTGCCAATGATTCTGTTGCTATCGTGGAAGCTTCTACTGTATTCCCCGGTGTAATAACGAAAGTGGAAATCTATTGGGATAATGTTGGCCAGCCCGGTGTATTTGATACGGATAATTTCCCTGTATCAGGTAAAGTGTATAAACATTTATACCCCAACTTCCAGGCACCGCTCACCAGAATATTTACCATTCGCTACCGTGCCTATTCAGGAGGAGTTTGTGTAAATGACAGGCTCAGAACTATTACTGTCAATGCTGCGCCATTAGTTCAGTTTAATAACATGCCGGATGCATGTCTTGATGCAGTGCCATTCCAGATAACACAGGCCAGTGAAATTGGTGGTGTCCCGGGTACAGGAGTATTCAGCGGTCCGGGTGTATCGCCTGGTGGAATATTTAATCCGGCATCTGTAGGGCCCGGCACTTACACTATTAAATATACTTTCACATCAACTGCCGGCGGCTGTGTTGATTCATTATCTAAACCAATTACGGTATTAGACAGTGCCTCTGCCAGGTTTACTTATTCGGCATTAGCCTGCGAGAGAAGTGCTGTTGATTTCAGCAGTGTCACCTCTACTATTCCTGCAGCATCAGGTACTATCACCGGCTGGACCTGGAATTTTGGTGATCCCGGAAGCGGTGCATCCAATACGTCAACATCTCAAAATCCGTCTCATACATTCAGCGGATGGGGAACTTATAATGTCACATTATTTGTAACTACCAGCAATGGATGCAGAAGCACCGTGCGGACAATACCTGTATTTGTAAATCCTTTGGCAAGACCCAACTTTACCACACCGGTTAGTTCTTGTTTGCCTTCGGCTAATGTTACATTTACTAACACTTCTACCATCCCGGATGGCACACAGGCCAGCTTTAGTTATTTATGGAATTTTGATGATCCTCCAAGCGGCATTTTAAATACAGCAACCGGATCAAGCCCATCACATATTTATAATACGACCGGGCCATTTAATGTAAACCTGCAGGTAACAAGCGGAGCCGGTTGTGTACATGACACTACCATTCTGTTGAATACTATTCATCCGGAGCCAACAGGGGCATTTATAGCAAACAAGGATGATGTGTGTGTGGGCCAGTCTTTTACTTTTACAGATAACAGCGACCCTGCTGATGGAACTACCCAGCAGTATAGCTGGAGCATGGGCGATGGAAATATAAGAACAACTCCTGTAGTGAACTATACCTATGGAACGGCAGGAACTTATACCATTACCCTGTTCACTACCAACAGTCATGGTTGCCGTAGTTCTATAGCTACGAAAACGGTTACTGTAAATCCCTATCCAAGTGTAAATGCAGGCCCCGACCTGTTTATATTACAAGATGGAAGCGATACCCTGGAACCAATTATTACAGCAATCACTCCTACTTACCTTTGGACACCTAACATGTATTTCCTGAGCAGCAATACGATTAAGAACCCGGTAGTGAAAGGAGTGGAGGATATTACTTATACCATTACTGTTACCGGAAGAGGTGATTGTATATCATCAGACCAGGTGTTTATCAAAGTACTGAAAGGACCAGAAATACCAAATATTTTCAGTCCGAATGGGGATGGGGTGCATGATAAGTGGGAGATAAAATATCTTGATACTTATCCCGGTGGAACCGTGGAAATTTTTAATCGCTACGGGCAGATGATATTCCGCTCTGTTGGTTACGGCACTCCGTGGGATGGAACGATAGGTGGAACTCCTGTCCCAATTGGAACTTACTATTATATTGTTAATCCGAAAAACGGAAGGAAACAAATGTCAGGTTATGTAGATGTAATCCGTTAATACAATGAAAAAGAAACTATTTATTTTATCCGCTTTATTTTGTGGAATGTTTGCCACGGCGCAGCAACGGCCTCACTACACGCAGTATATACTGAATAATTATATTCTTAACCCTGCCCTCAGCGGTATAGAAAATTATACAGATGTAAAAATAAGTACCCGTGACCAGTGGGTGGGCTTGACTGGTGCCCCCAAAACAACCTATTTCAGCATTCAGGGGCCCGTTGGAAAAAATGATTACAGAACTACCTCCACTTCTTTTCAGATACCCGGACAAAACCCAAGAGGAAAGTATTACTGGGAAAATTATACAGCGGCAGAGCCACATCATGGCATCGGGCTTACAATAGTTAATGACCGCACCGGAAGTTTTAACCGCTTAACGGCTAACGCAACCTATGCTTATCATTTGGGATTAAGTCCAACGCTGAATTTGTCAGCCGGATTTTCAGCAGGTATAACCAATGTAAGTATTGATAAGTCCAAACATGATTTCAGCGGAACCGGAGATCCTTATGATCCGGCTACAGGTGCTTCGCTGAGCGGAGAGCTAAATAAAATAAGACCTGACCTTGGTGTGGGCTTGTGGTTATATTCCCCCAATTATTTTATTGGTCTTTCGGCCCAGCAAATCATACCGCAAAAATTAGCTTTTGCAGATGATGCCGCTTTTTTAACCAAGGGAAGATTGATACCACATGTATTTTTAACCGCTGGTTACCGTTTCTTGCTTGGGGAGGATGTCAATGTTATTCCATCGGTGATGCTGAAATATGTGAACGGATCTTCTGTTAACAATTTTCAACCCGAAATGAATGTGAAGGCTCAGTACCGGGATTTATTATGGCTTGGCGGAAGTTATCGCTACCAGGATGGATATGCAGGCATGGCCGGTATCAATGTAAGTAATTCTTTTAATGTTGGCTATGCTTATGATGTTACCACTTCAGCACTTAATACGGTAAGCCGTGGTACCCACGAAATAATGGTGGGCTTCATTTTAGGAAATAAATACAGTGAGAAATGTCCCCGTTGCTGGTAGTGTTCTGACTGTGTCTGACGGTCTCCGTCTGACCATCCGGTTGTTACAAATGAACAATTTTCTTTGTACGGACTCCTCTTAGTTTATTCAATTCTTTCTGTGTCTGCTGCTTTCTGTTGTAAATATCTTTCAGTGAAATATCAGAATCGGGGATACCATTCAACTGTTGAAGGGTAAGTTCTTTTTCAACATCGTTCAGTTTAACCACGACATTATTATAAACCCGTTGCAGACTATCCAGGCGAACCTGGTTGATGGCAGTAGCAAGCTGGTAGTTTACTTTTTCCCAATCTACATTATCGTAAGCAATACGCAGTTTGTTTTCCCATTTGTTCCAGTCAAAATTATTTAACTCTTTCTGGTAATCTGACCGGAGTTCTTCTTTTTCTTTTTGCGTAAATACATCCGCAAGACCTTTTTCCATTGCTTTCCATTGAACACTTTCAAGAACTTTTTTTGATGCCTGCAATGCTTCTTTTATCTGTTCTTCCTGGTATTTTTTTAATTCAGGAATTTCCGTGGGTGGCTCATACCAGGCTTGCATCATTTCGGGAGAAGCTATATCAGAAGATATAGAAGGCACAGGATACTCCGTTTTTTGCGGGGGTGCCGTTTTTACATATTCAGCATTGGTTTTATCAGGCAATGCTGCTGTGAATACGGGTATTGGATTTTCTGCTGCATTACCACCTGCTGATTGGGCAGCGAATCTGAAAGGTGATGCCATGTTAGTAAAGGAAGCAATCTCACGGTTAAATGAAGATTCCTTTTTTATGAGCAGCATATTGAAGGCTGCGACAAAAAATAAACTACACAACAGACGGGCCGCTTTGTTGAAAGAAATAGCCGGCTTTTTACGCATACCCATAATGCACTCCACCCGGTGCAACAGATCATTTTTTTTACCCGTAGTCCCGATAGAGAAATGCTCCGGTGCATGATTTGTTTTTTCAAGTAATAACAACGCTGAGGCATATTCATGTGAATCATACTGAAACTGCAGCACCATTTCGTCGCATTTTTTTTCTCTTTCTCTTTCCACTATTTTCACAAATGCTTTTGCAAATGGGTTGAAATAAAGAACTGTCTGTATAAAATTGATTATGAGATTAACCAGGTAATCAAACCGTTTGATATGCGACAATTCATGCAGCAGCACAGCTTCTAATTGTTGCGGGGTTAAATGATTGATGGCTGCCAGTGGAACAAGTATAACAGGTTTTAGAAAACCGATAGTAACAGGGGAGGAGACAAATTCAGATACCCAGATTTGTACTTTTTTTTGAATGTTCATTTGCGCAGCTATCCTGGATACAAACATTCTCCATTCCACCTTCATTTTGGTAAGACCATATTTACGGATAACCTGCACATAACGGTAATTGCGGACAAATTGCAGCAAAGGGAAGATCAATAGTACAAGATAAAGTACAGACGCAACTGGCAGTGTTTGTTGCAGCCAACTATTTAGTTCTGCGTTTGATTCTGCATTTGCAGAAGAAGGTGAAATAATTACCGGGTTTGAATTGTCGGTAAGTGCAGATAAGAAAGTGTAAATAAACCAGGCAAAGCCACCTGTCAATAAAGAAGAAGCTAATGAACTTTTGAAAGAAGATTTTGCTGTTCTGAAAATGCCGGTGATAAACTGGTAAATGATCCATAACAATGCCAGTTGCCACAAGCTGTTGAGAACAGCCCATCCCAATGATTGCAGAAAGTTTGCCTGGCCGGTCATGTTTACTTTTTAAGTCTGTCGAGTAATGCCTGAATTTTATCCAGTTCCTCACGGCTTGCTTTGTGGCTTTCAT
>JANPMI010000016.1:0-5121 GCA_031422725.1 Chitinophagaceae bacterium
CAAGTCACTTTTACAAAATATAACCCATTGTTTAAATTGCTCACATTCAGTGTTTCAGTCTGGCTGCTGCTGGCAGTCTCTATTTTTTTAGCTGTCTGGCTATTGGCGCTGAACAATTCATATACAACTTTCTTATTCTGCCAGTTAGCCGGGATGGTAATTTTTAACTCATTAACAACCGGGTTAGGGTAAGTTGTCAGGATAATTCCTTGCTTTTCCTCATCTAAGCGGATGATGCGAACCGAAGAGTATGACACTTTGTTATCAATGTCCACGGATTTTAAGCGATAATACACCAGTCCTTTTCTTCCTGCTAAATTCCTGTCGGTATAGATATAATCTTTTTTAGTATCAGATTCTCCGGCACCAAAAACCATTGCTACCTGGTTAAAATTACTTCCATCTGTACTTTGCTCAAGAACAAAATGACTGAAGTTTTTTTCCTGGGCAGTGCTCCAGTTCAATGATACATCAGGTTTATTATATTTTGCATCAAAGTTTATAAGCTTTACAGGTAAAATTATTGTTGCAGGATAATTCAGGGTAACAGTTGCCGTATTAGAAGTGGCCGGAGCAAACCCATTATCAATAAGCCTATAAGTAAAAGTTGTTGTAGTTCCAATATATCCCACATTAGGTGTAAAAATGAAATTACCATTTGAGTTTAATACAACAACTCCGACAGGAGAAGTAGCTACAACTGAAGAATATATTAATTCGCCATTGGGATCATTATCATTCAACATTACATTTCCTGAAATAACAGCACCGGCAACAGCAATATTAAACACATCATCCACAGCAACAGGAGCACTATTGCATGTACCTGTACCATATAAAGGACTGGCGTTGGTATAAAGATCATCAAAGATCAATCTTGAATTACCATCACCTGTACTTCCTCCCAGTTTCAGCACTAATTTCCTATACCCTATAGAAGCAAGGTTAAATGTTTGATTAAAGTTTTGAACAGTTACAGGAGAGTTTTTATCCATTGTAATAGTATACAAGGAAGTAAAAACAGCGGCAGGATCTAAAAGCCCTACTTCAATAGTGCGGGTAGCATTACCGTTTATCTTGCTGCTTACTTTATAGTTAAAAGAAACGATAAAATTTGCATTGGTAACATTCAACGCAGGAGTTATGATATCTCTTGTTGAAGATCCATTGGTAGGAGGATTAGTGTACATACTTCCGTTACCGGTTATTACATCCGGTGCGGTAGTAGTTGTATAAACACCAGACAAAGTCCAGCAATTATTAGTAAGGCTGCTTTCTGTCCCTTCAAAATTTTGTGTAAACTGCCCGTTTACAGAATTTAGGGAGAGCAGTGCTGCAATAAAAAGTACAAATGTTTTCATCGTTTTCGTTTTAGGGTTCAAGATTAAAGTAGTACGGGTTCTTTTTTTTGAACTTGTCCTTCAGATGGCAATGAAAACCGATGAGTAAGAGTTGAAACAGACCGGAACGTATTGTTCCGTTTTAAGAGAGGTTTGTTTCAGGGGTCGGATTTCGTCGTTTTCTAAGGGATTGTTCGATTCTGACACAAACATAATACGCAGTCTTTTTACTTGCAAGCTTTTCGGGGATTATTTCGTAAAAAAAATCGTATTTTCTGTAGTATAAATACGATTGCTTATGATAGCCAATGAAATACAGAATGAATAAAACTAAAACTGTGGGAGTTTTACTATTGAAAAGTACAGGGAAAAATTTTCGTTTTTGAAATTGTACTATAAGATCAGGTCTGTAATAAAACAAAGAGACGATCCCGCAAATGCGGGATCGCCTCTCAAAAAATATAGGGAACTAATTATGCTTTATAGGAAGGTATCAATCCATTCGCCAGCTCCACCATTTTCTTCAACCCATCTTCCGGCAAATTACCTTTCTTAAACTCCGCCATTACATCCGGCAACTTGTTGTCCATCTCCATTAAAAAATGCTCTTCAAACTCTTTCACTTTTTTAACGGCCACATTTTTCAATAATCCGTTTGTACCAAGATAGATAATAGCTACCTGCTTTTCTACGGCAAACGGTGAGTATTGTGCTTGTTTCAATATTTCCACATTCCGGGCTCCTTTATCAATTACATTCTTGGTAGCAGCATCCAGGTCACCACCAAATTTAGAGAAGGCTTCCAGTTCCCGGTAAAGTGCCTGGTCCAATTTCAACGTACCTGCCACTTTCTTCATGGATTTAATCTGCGCATTACCACCCACACGGCTTACCGAGATACCTACGTTAATCGCAGGACGAATTCCTGCATTGAACAAGTTTCCTTCCAGGAATATCTGACCGTCGGTAATAGAAATTACGTTGGTAGGAATATAGGCTGATACGTCACCCGCCTGTGTTTCGATAATTGGTAGTGCTGTTAATGAACCACCGCCTTTTACCAGATGCTTAATGCTATCGGGCACATCATTCATATTTTTTGCCACCTTATCATCACTGATAACTTTCGCAGCTCTTTCTAATAAACGGCTATGCAGGTAAAATACATCACCCGGATAAGCTTCACGACCCGGTGGACGGCGTAATAACAATGACACCTCCCGGTAAGCTACCGCTTGTTTAGAAAGGTCATCATAAATAATCAATGCAGGACGACCGGTATCACGGAAAAATTCTCCGATAGCAGCACCGGCAAATGGTGCATAGAACTGCAACGGCGCCGGGTCTGATGCAGAAGCTGCAACAATAATGGTGTACGCCATAGCACCTGCATCATTCAGTGTTTTCATCACCTGCGCAATCGTAGATGCTTTCTGCCCAATCGCTACATATATACAATAAACAGTTTTACCAGCATCAAAAAATTCTTTCTGATTGATAATAGTGTCAATACAGATGGCAGACTTACCGGTTTGCCTGTCCCCGATTACCAACTCTCTTTGTCCACGACCAATAGGAATCATGGCATCAATTGCTTTGATACCCGTTTGCAATGGTTCTTTTACCGGTTCCCGAAAGATAACACCCGGTGCTTTTCTTTCTAACGGCATTTCATACAAATCCCCGGTGAGTGGTCCTTTACCATCAATAGGCTGGCCCAGCGTATTCACCACACGGCCCACCATTCCCTCTCCTACATTAATAGAAGCAATCTGCCCGGTACGTTTCACTTTGGAGCCTTCCTGGATTCTACCTGTTTCTCCCATCAACACCACACCCACATTATCCTCTTCCAGGTTCAAAGCGATAGCTCTTACACCATTTTCAAACTCCACCAGTTCACCATAGCGAACATTACCCAATCCATACACCCGGGCAATACCATCACCCACCTGCAATACTGAACCTACTTCTTCAAGGTCTGCATTGGCGTTAAAATTGCTTAACTGCTGGCGCAGTATCGCTGATATTTCATCTGGTTTTATCTCTGCCATATATTCTGTTTTATCTTTTTTGCGAGGCGAAGCCGAAGCAATCTCCCCGAATTTATTGTTTACTTTTTTGTTACCAGCTTCAATGCTACTATCATCGCCTGTTGCGAACTTGTTTTGTTATTCATTTCTTTCTGTGAAAGAAATGAATAATCACTCTTCAATTTCCTGTCCGCTATTCAGCAATGTTGAACCCCTACGGGGTTCGAATACTTTCTTCTCTTTCGTTCCTCCGGGTTTCACCCGGAGCCACCAACATTTAACCCCTATCGGGGTTACCACATTCACCACTCACCATTGACCATTCACTATCTTACCTTATAAATAAAGTCATTGTTCTCAAATTGTTTGGCTATAGCCTTCAGGTCGTAGGATATGCTTGCATCTACCAGTTTATCTCCTGCCTGTAATACAAATCCACCAATAATATCAGGATCTACTTTTTCTTCCAGCTCCACATTCTGAAAACCTGCTGATTTTTTTATCTGCTTTACGATTGCATTTCTAACTGCATCGGAGACAGGGGCAGCCGTTGTCAGCTTAATCGTCTGAATATTTTTCTTCTCTTTATATGCGGTAATAAAAGCATTGCTGATTTCCGGTAAATTACTCTCCCGGCCCTTGGTAATAAGCAGCCTGTTAAAGGCAGCAGTCATTTCACTTATATTACCAGTAGTAACCGCTTCCAGAATTTTCTTTTTAGTATCTCCTTTAATAACAGGGCTGCGAAGCAGGTTCACAAAATCCCGGTTGCTTTTGCAAACACTATTCAGCCATTGCATATCTGCATACACTTTCTCTAACTCACCTCTTTCAATGGCAAGATCAATCAGTGATTTGGCGTATCTCGTTGCTAAACGTGGATTAGGCATATTCTTGTTCCTGGTTGCTGGTTACTGGTTACGAAAACCAATAACCGGTACTAGTAACCAGTAACTAGTTTAATTCATTTTTACTTCATCAACCAGGCTCTTGATATGTGCTTCCTGGGCTTCTTTGTTTCCTAATTCTTTTCTCAGCACTTTTTCACTCACCTCTATTACCAGCTTACCAACCTGGTTTTTTACTTCTGTCAGTGCAGCCATTTTCTGTGCATTTATAGCAGCCTGAGTCTCCGTCAATATTTTATTGGCTTCTACTTTTGCCTGTTCTTTCGCTTCGCTGATGATTTTATCTTTTGTTTCTCTTGCTTCTTTCAACATCTTTCCTCTTTCTTCACGGGCAGAAGCAAGTATTATTTCATTTTCATTCTTCATCTCTGCCATTTCAGCTTTTATTTTCTCCGCTGTAGCCAAAGACTCTGCAATAGTTTCTTCTCTCCTCTTCAAACCGCCAACAATAGCAGGCCATGCGAATTTTTTAAGGATAAAAAAAACGATCAGAAAAGCCAGCATTGTCCAGATAAGCAAACCAAATGATGGTGTAAGTAATTGCATAGAAAAAAATTTATTCGTCGCTAATTAATAATCAAAGTAAAAACTGCATTCTCCGCCCTGTGCATTGAATGCAGTAGTTTTTTAAAGCACCATCGCAAGGAAACCAATGATGATAGAGAACAACGCAGCTCCTTCTACCAGGGCGGCAGTAAGGATCATGTTGCTTCTGATGTCATTGATAGCTTCCGGCTGACGGGCAATAGCTTCCAGGGCACCTTTACCGATTTGGCCAATACCAACACCAGCACCGATAGCACCCAGACCTGCGCCAATTGCACCACCTGCATTTGCCAT
>JANPMI010000017.1:0-1674 GCA_031422725.1 Chitinophagaceae bacterium
GATCCGGATATTGTTTTACTTGATATTAATCTTCCGGGAAAAAATGGCATTGAGTTATTGAAATTAATTAAAAAGAACAGTGCCGGCTGTGAGGTGATAATGATTACTAATCATGCAGACGATTACTACCGTGATCAATGTTATGAGTTGGGTGCAACGCATTTCCTGGACAAATCAAATGATTTTGCCCTTGTACCCGGCATCATCCGTCAACGGGTTTCACTATAAGTAAGAAAGTACGCTATCCCGATAAGAACCAATGTAATGTGAAGTATGAAAAGCCCATGGACGACACTAAAAGGAATTATAGGCACTTATGAACAGCATAAGGATATATTTCTATCTCTGATAGATGAGGAAGGAAAGATAGTTTGCGCCAATGCAAACATGATAAAGACACTTCACCTGAAAAATCCAAGAACTGAAAAAACCAACTTCTTCGATCTCCTCCATCCGGTTAATCTATCAGATTTTAAAACTGCCATTCACAAGGCAGGTGAAGGCAGTGCTCCATATTCAATGGAAGTATACGTTAAAAACGGGTACTATCACCCAATGAAATGGCAGGTAAATTATTTAAAAAATAATACAGGTAATAAAACATACCTATGCCTTGGTCACAAAATACTTGATGATGACAGGCTGAAACAATTCAATATACTGGGAGAAAAAAATTATCAGTTAATCGTCGAAGGGATTAATGCAGGTATCCTTTTTCAGGATAAAAAAGGGGAGATTATTGCTGTAAACCAAAAAGTGGCAGAGGTATTCAGCACCACACAAGAAAGGTTATACCAGCTTACTGATATTGGAAGTCTGTGGAATACCGCCTGGGAAATAAAAACAGAAAGCGGCGATCCTATATCTTTTGAAAGCACCCCTTTTATGAAAGCCATCCAAACGGGACTACTGCAAACTGAAGTGCTGCTCATCCGGCTCCGCAATGGAGAACACCGGTGTCTGCATTTCAGTTCGCAACCGTTGTTTGAAGAAAATTGCACAGTGCCATTTACTGTAGTATCGAGTATTGCAGATATAACACAGGAGCGGAAATTATCAGGGCAGTTGCAGGAAAAAGAAGCATTGTTCAATGAATTTATGATGCAAACACCAAACCTCGCCTGGGTGGTGGATGAAGATTCAACGCTGGTTTTTGCAAGCCAGTCTTTTTATGATTATTTCGGTCTTGACAAAAAGAAATCCGTCAATAAAAAAATTAATGACCTGGTGCCCGCAGTAGTAGCCAATGCACTCTATGAAAAACATCTCCGGGTTTTGCAAACAGGCATTGCTGCTGAATTAGTGGAAAAAGTAAAATGGGCTGATGGAACAAATTTTGTTTTTCACATTAACCTTTTTCCCATTAAAGGAGTAACTAATAAAAAAATGCTGGGCGGGCATGCGGTGAACCTCACCGATAAATTTGCCGCAGAAAAACAGTTACGGCAGGCCAATGAACGGTTGCTGTTGCTTAGCAGGGCCACTTCAGATGCAATATGGGAATGGGATATGCAGACAGGCCAGATTTTCAGGAATGATGCCCTGATGGATATGATTGGGTATAATTTCGAAGACGCCAAAGGTCTTTCCTGGTGGTTTCGCCGCATACATCCGGAAGACAGAGACCGGATCAGCGACAAAGTAAAAGATATCACTGAAAAAAACTTACAGTCA
>JANPMI010000018.1:0-28087 GCA_031422725.1 Chitinophagaceae bacterium
TATAAACCATATGCAACTTCCTTCGGAGCAATTTTTTTATTCTGGTCACGGTTGTAGTAATAAGTAATGGTTTCTTTATTCTTCAACCGATTATTGATATAGTTCAGCATCGTTTCCAGCAAACTATTGTCCACATCAAAACCAGCTTTCTTTGCTTCCAATAAAAAGTGTGCTGCATAGATAGTAGTCCACCAATCTTCTTTGCCTTCACCATCCCACAAAGTGACAGCACCATTGTACAACTGGCGCATTTTTATTTTACGGATAGCTTCCATGATATTGCTGTTTGCATTCATCTTGTTCTGTTGTTTGTTAAGCATCATCAGATCA
This sequence comes from Chitinophagaceae bacterium, assembly GCA_031422725.1. Lineage (GTDB taxonomy): Bacteria > Bacteroidota > Bacteroidia > Chitinophagales > Chitinophagaceae > JJ008. The sequence continues at coordinate 331 of JANPMI010000018.1, forward strand.
GACAAATCACTATAATAAATCTGGGGAAATGCTGCTGATATTGTTTGCTCAGTACAACCGTAAGGATATTGCACCAGCCATTTTAATTGTTCGCCCAACTCCAATGCAGGAGAACGGCTTACCACTAAACTATAATTGGTGCTGCCGGGAATGAAGTCACTCAAACCAATATTCACCTTTTGTGTGCCGCCACCGGCAATAGAACCACTACCCGTTGATTTCTGTAAAGTAGATGGGGGACGAACAGAAATTTCTGTTGCATCGGTGAATTTCTCTCCCAGCCCACTCACAGTTACAGTTACTTTGCCAACACTGATAGTTGGATCAGCTACTACTTTGAAAGTTGCCCTGCCTTCACTTTTTGCTGCAAGGTTTACCGATTGATTATTTCCACCCACTACTTTCATCGGGCCTTCTACTGCAATGTTTGCAGTTACATTCGCTGCTTTATCAGTCGTATTGGTTAATGTCACCGGCACATTCACGGTATCACCCGGGCTTAAAAATCTTGGCAAGGCAGTGCTTACAACAATCGGGTCAGCAACCGTCATCGTGTTATCAGCAGCGCCAAAACTTTGTCCCTTATAAGAAACGGCCATTAATCTTAACTCACCGCTGAACTGCGGAATATCAAATTCAAACTCGGCCACGCCGCTGCTGTTCGCTTTCTTAATACCACCCCAATAGCTTACTACTTTAATTCGCTTGGCCGGCATCGGGTTTGTTCTTTTATCCATAGCCATTTCGCCATCACCACCGGTGCTACTGAGTCTGGCTCTTACTTCAGCAAACAATAAAGGATATAAATCAAAAGCCGAAACCTGTAAGGCTTTCTTCTGATAGAAATAATCATAAGGATTTGGTGTTTTGAAATCACTAATCTGCAAAACTCCATTATCAACGGCAGACAGGGTAACAAAACTACCCGGAGCAGCTTTTACTGTTACTTTTTGATGTGTTTTGGAACGAACTGTTTTTTGTGCTACCACTTCCGTAGGAATCTTCCTGTTTTTGTCTTCCACAGTTACATTTTTAAATCCATGCGCCACAGTCAACGGAATGTCCGATACTTCATGCGGCTTAATCAATGTAGCAGTGATATAAACGTTCGGCACATGATCGGCATTCAATTTTAAATCAATGCTGGCTGTCCTGTTGCTTACATCAACATACTGGTGAGAAACCACATGGTCAGTTTCCATTGTTACCAGCATGCTACCGCTAAATGGGGTTTTGAATAAAGCTTTAACTCTTTCTCCGGTTGTATAAGATTTTTTATCAATCTCTATTTCAAGATTTCCTTCGTTGTTTACTTCAAAGGAATTGTTGTTGCCCCCATAACTTCCATAGCTGTAAAAACTGCGGCTTACATAATTATTGGCACCGGGACGATAAACCTTTACTTCATAATCGCCGGGGCTTCTTGGCACATAGCTGTAAACGGTATTGTTACCAATAGAAATCTGCTGCTCAATCATGAGCTTATCTTCCTTCTGTGATTCGTAACGGAAATAACTGCCGCTTTTTGTCAGCACTGTTCTGTATTCATGTTTAATCACTTCTACTCTTGCCGTTGAACTGGCAGCATTACCATCTTTATTCACCGCCACCAGGTTAAATTTCACCGCCTGATTCAGCGGATAATAGTAGAACCAATCCTGTTTGATGCCGAAGAATACATCCTGTGTAAATACATCAACGGTAGTGGCACGGCTTACCGGTCTTCCGGTTTCATCAAACACTGTTGTATAGAAACTGGTTTGCAATGCACCCATATTGGCATAAGTGGCAGGCACTGTGTAATCAATGCTGGCATTACCTGACACATCTGTAGTTCCTTCCTTCACTTCTTTATCGAAGAAAGTATTCTGATTGGCCAGGCTAAAATCGTAGCCATCAAAATTTTTAGATGAGAAATATTTCTGCTTCACCTGTATTTCTGTTTCATATTTACGATTGGCGGCTGGCGGGCCGAAGAAGTTCATGGCATTAATACTAAGTTTAGCCACATCACCGGAACGTAAAAATTCTTTATCCAATTTTGTATTCACTTTGATACGGTCAGGTACAAATTCTTCAACAGAAAAATTCTTTGAAGCCAGCAACACATCAGTGGAGGTATAAACTTCCAATGTATAGCTACCAGTGATGGCAGCAGTAGCAATTTCAATACTTCCTTCCACCGAACCTTCTTCGTTCAAACTTTTCCTGAATGATTTCAGTTCCTTGCCATTTGGCATCAGGAATTTCATTTTCAATGGCACATCACCCGGATTTTTCCACTGTGCATCCCGAAGGATAACAGAGAAATTAATTTTTTCTCCGGGGCGATATACATCTCTTTCCGCATATACAAATGCGTCAAAACCGGAAGGATTGTTTCTTTTACCAGCCACATCAAACCTTGAAGTATTAACTCTTGTATTATTAAAAGGCAAATAGTTAAAATCGTCAGCAGTCTTTGCAATCACCATTGCTGGTTTAAAACCACTGAAATCTTTTTTACTGTAAGCAATTGTTGCCACACCATCTTTATCCGTTGCTCCTGTACCAATCAACTGATTATTAGTAGAATAAACAGATACATTTACCCCATTAACCGGGTCAGCAGATTTAATTGAGTTGGTAAACACATAAATTTTATCCTGCCCTTCTTTGGCAATCAATCCCAGGTCGGATAAAGAAATATAACGGCTGTCTTTCACCCAATAATCTTCTGATGACCGGATAACAATATGATAAACGCCTTTGAAATCGGGCAACCTGTCTTCAAACTGTGAGAAGTTTAAAATTCTTCCGGCACCGCTCTTAGGTAATGACCGGGTATCAATTTCTTTTTCATAAATCACATCCCCAAGCATGGCATCGCCACCGCCATATTCATCATAATAATCTCCATCATATTCCCCATCGTAGCTGGCATAACTTGGGCCGCTACTTTTCTCCTGGGGAGTGTAGCCATACCTTTGTGCAAGCAACAAGTTATTCTCATAAATTTTTGAAATGATCAATTTTACTTTCGGCACATTGGTAATCTGCACTTCAATATTTTTTCCGCCTTTTTTAGAAAGATAAACGGCCTTACTGTTAGTAAAACTGATACCGGCTTCCAGTTCGCCGAAGGCAACACCACCATTATAATCTTCTTTCATTACGCCACCAATCTTTCCACGCAAACCTTTTACCACTGTCAGTGCATAGCTTTTCTCCGTATCAAACTTATCACTGCGCAAAGTAAACCCATAATCGTTCGCCTCAACGGTGTAAGCAAGGTCGGGGTCAAATTTTAAAAATGATTTCAGGCTTTCACCCGTCAGTTGCTGACTGGTTGTAACTCTTACCACACCTTCCATGCCGTCATGTTCTGATTCTACATTCTGAATTGTCAGCACATACGGTGAAGGAATCGTCATCGAACTGTTGATTGCATCAGCAGTAGCCGTATTTCCTTTCTCTGGCTTCACTCCTTTATCAATACTCACTTTCGCATCAATGTCTTTATCTTCTGCTTTTAGTCCATTGATACGGACTGAAATTTTATTATCGGGTGAAATAGTAATGATGCTGAAGTCAGCTTTCTTGCCTTCCACTTCAATGTTCAGTTTACTTTTCAAATTCTCCGGGTTTACCCGGTAATTGAAAAACAAATCAACCTGCGGAATGGCAGAAGTACTGCTCTCACCAATCCAGATGATTTGTGAATTATCCAACGTAAGGTCGGGTGTATGGAACGTAATTTTATCGCCGTTCTTTACAGAATTGTATTTACTGAATTTCAGTACAGCACTTTTCACTTTGGCCTTATAAGTGGTGGCAGGGTTCAGAGGCTGAGAAGGTGAGAACACCAGTTCATCAGGACTTTCCCAGCGGAACTTTCCCGCTATAGCGGGATCGAAAGAAATATAATCCGTCGAGTCCCAGGCATTGAGCATGGAATCCTTTGCCACCGAATGGCTGAAACGGAAAATTAAGTTTCCAAGCTGTGGCACTTCGCCTTTGGCATTCGTAAAAGAAAGGGTGATGGCATTCTTTTTACAAGAAGATAAAAAAATAGCCCCTGCTGCTATCAGCGGAACTAAATAGATTTTGATACGCATAGATGTGTAGGTTAAATGGTCAGTTATAGAACGAGAAGATAAAGAAGTTTGATTGATGAAAAAATTTAGCTGTACATTTCTTTTTCACAAAAGGCTTGTCCGCCTGTGGTGGAAATAACAGAATTTAGCAGTCGGACAGCTAAGGGGGAATATCCCGGGTGGGGCGGGACAAGTCAGACGAGTCCATACAAGAAGAAAAGAATTTGACAGGAAAGATACAGCGCATAGAATAGTAGTTGCAAATTTCAGAAGATAAATATTTGTTAAGTGGATTGCAGGTTTGAATGAACAAGTGTTTTTTTGCGTCAGTAAAGATGCCCGCCACCCCATTTTACATACATGAAAAGAATTAATTTCAGCATAACTAAAAAAGGAACTCTACGGTTTTTTAAACGCCTTGGTATAGGTTTCCTGGGATTGGTTGCTTTTTTTTTCCTGCTAAACTGGATTTTCCCTTTGAGGGATAAGATTGAATACTCCACTATTATAACTGACAATAAAGGGGAAGTGATAAACGCCTACCTCACCAAAGACCAGAAGTGGCGGATGAAAACGGAATTGGATGAAATTTCACCCTTACTCCGGAAAACAATTATTGCTAAAGAAGACAGGCATTTTTACTCACACCCCGGTGTCAATCCTGTTTCAGTGATAAGAGCCATTTTCAGCAACTTATTTCATATGCGAAGGATGTCTGGTGCCAGTACTATCACCATGCAGGTGGCTAAAATGCTGGAACCGGGCAAAAGAAATATCTGGAGCAAGATGCGGGAAATGTTCAGGGCTTTTCAGCTGGAGCTGAAATATAGTAAGAAAGAGATTTTACAGATGTATCTTAATCTGGTGCCTTATGGTGGCAATATTGAAGGGGTGAAAGCGGCTTCTCTTCTTTACTTTAATAAAAACCCCGACCATCTTTCGCTGGCAGAAATAACGGCGTTGAGTATTATTCCCAACAAACCCGGTGTGATGGTTCCCGGCAGGAATAATGATTTTATTGTAAAAGAAAGAAACCGCTGGTTAAAAAAATTCGCCAACCGGAATGTGTTTACTCAAAAGGAAATTGAAGATGCATTGGCAGAACCACTGAATGCTACAAGAGGAACAGTGCCGCATTATCTTCCACACCTTTCTTACAAATTAAAAAAACAGGGTGGTGACATCATTAAAACAAATATTGATTTAAATACTCAATTAAAAACAGAAAAAATAGTTGAAGATTATATAAGAATACAACGACTGAGGAATATTAAAAATGCTGCCGTAGTGATAATTGATAATAAAACGCATAAAGTAATTACGTATGTTGGCTCCTCTAATTTCTATGACACCACCGATGGTGGGCAAGTGAACGGTGCGAATGCAGTACGGCAACCGGGCAGCACCTTAAAGCCACTACTTTATGCTATGTGTTTTGATGAAGGATTACTGACCCCAAAAACAATAATGACCGACGTAGCTGTAAACTATCAGGGCTATGCCCCGGAAAACTATGATGAAAAATTCAATGGTTATGTTACGGTGGAGTATGCACTGGAACATTCCTTAAATATTCCCGCAGTAAAAGGATTGAAAATGCTGGGTCATGAAAAAATGATTCAGAAATTATCCAATTGTAATTTTAAACAAATACAGAAAGACAGGCGGAAACTTGGCTTATCATTGATTCTCGGCGGCTGCGGCACTACTTTGGAAGAACTCACTGGTTTGTTTTCTTCTTTTGCAAATAATGGGATTCTTATTGCACCATCTTATGTCAGCACTGACCGGTCAGACCGGGACGGTCAGACCGTGGTGAGTCCGGCGGCCAATTATATGATAAACGAAATTTTATCGAAAGTAAACCGGCCGGATTTTCCATTGAACTGGTCTGCTACTGAAAAGATGCCAAAGATTGCCTGGAAAACCGGGACCAGCTATGGAAAAAAAGATGCCTGGAGTATTGGCTATAATAAAAATTATACAATTGGCATCTGGACAGGTAATTTTTCGGGAGTTGGTGCTGCTGATTTAAGCGGGGCTAATATTGCCACACCATTATTGTTTAAAATTTTTAATACGATTGATTACGACAGCGATGAAGAATGGTTTACCCAACCAAAAGATTGCGACATACGGCAGGTGTGCAGTGAAACTGGTTTAGTCCCTTCTGAACACTGTACTAGTTTGGTGACAGATTATTTTATTCCGTTGATTTCTTCCACCAAAGTTTGCAACAACTGGCAGGAAATAATGATTAGCCTCAATGAAAAAATAGCCTACTGTAAAAGCTGTGCTCCGCAAAGCGGATATAAAAAGAAATGGTACAAGACCGTAGAGCCTGATATGCAGGCATGGTTTGAGGAAAACAGGATTGCTTATCAAAAGATACCTCCGCACAATCCGGACTGTGAATTGATATTTAAGGGAGCTGCACCTGCTATTACCTCACCTGTAAACGGAACAGAATACTTAATTAATAAGAAAGATCCTGAACCCCTGCAGTTGATTTGTAAAACCGCCAATGATGTAAGTAAAGTGTATTGGTATATCAACAATAAGTTTTACAAAAGCAGTAATGCCGGAGAAAAACAATTCTTTGTCCCCGAAGAAGGCCCGGTAAAGATTTCCTGTACGGATGATAAGGGGAGAAACCGGGATATAAAAATTACGGTGAAGTATGTGAATCTCTAAATCTTCCCCGCCGCTTCTTCCCCTGTATTAATTGCCCCTTCCATAAAACCCTGCCAATCGGCCAGGTGTTCACCAGCAAAATGCGTATGAATATGTGAACGTTTTAAAATGGGCATCACCCGGAACCACTGTCCTTTTCCATATAATGCATAGGCGCCATGAGAAAATTCATCCTTGCCCCAGTAATAATTAGTTTGTTTTTCTAATGAATCTTTTACATCATCAAAATGTGGTTTCAGTGTTTGCAATATCATATTCTCCCTCCATTCATCTGACTGGTTGGCAACTACCGCCGCTTTTTCACCAATAGTGTAAGAAATCAAAACACCTTTCTTTGAGTCCTGGTTCCTGGTGGCATGATAAAAGTAGTGAGGCGACTGGTCAGTTATCATATCAAAACTCTCGTCCTTCCAGAATCGCTTTTTAAACAACAAAGGATTTTTGTTGATGCGGGCATATTGTAATTCATTTATTGCATTTACCTGGTCGGTGGGCAGGCCCGGCTCCCATTTTATTTTCTTTACAGCAAAGGTTGGCGCTGTACAAATTATTTTATTGGCCGTAAATTTTTGTCCGTTATCACAATACACCGTTACACCGCCTTTTACATTTTGTACAATCCTGTTTACGGCATGTTGCAGTTTTATTTTATCGGCATCAATCTTTTCTGCTATTCTTTTCGCCAGCATACTGTTACCGCCTTTTATCTTTAGGTCCATTTCATTTTTTTCGCTGCTTTCTGCATATTCCGCCAGGGCAGCAAAGGCGGATACGCTGCGGATAGTTTCGCCAAAGTCAGTGCTGTCAAGCAATTCCCGTAAATCAAGGTCTCTGCCTTCGCAACCATTATTTACCAGGAAACGCCACCAATCCATTTTATCTAATTTGACTTTATCAGCCTGCGTCATTTTTTCATAATTATCAATAATGGACTGAAATTTCTTTTTCCAGCCTTCACTGTAATCCCACTCCCGGTTCTTATAATATTTCCCCTGGTAAATAAGGTGTGTATCAAACTGGTTGTTTTGTAATTCTAATCCAAATTCATTACAGAGGTTATGCAGCCGTTCATGAGAGTTGCCCACCCATTCGGCACCTAATTCTATAACAAGATTTTCCTTTTCATCTATTGTGTGAGAAAATACCCGGCCGCTGATGCGGTTCCTCGCTTCCAGTATTACGAAATCAATTTTCTTTTTATGCAGGTAATAAGCTGCGGACAGACCTGCGAAACCGGCACCGATAATAATTACTTTAGGTTTTGTGCCAATAAAAAAACTACTGAAACCGGAAGAGGCTAATAATATGCCTCCGGAAGCTAAAGATGTTTCCCTGATGAATTGTCTCCGTGAACTCATAAGTAAGGGTTTTGGTTGTAGTACAAGTTCAGGATTTCCGGTAATATTTACAAATGCTGTTTGAAACAAAAAAGAGGCTGTCTCAAAAGGGTTGTCAGCCTGAGTTTATCGAAGGCTATCAATGACAGTTTTCAGTCCAGCTTTTTGACACTGCCGGCTCCGCTGATACTTTTATTTACCACTGCATTGCCTTTATATTTTACATTCCCTGCACCACTCACACTTACATCCAATTTCACACTGGCAAATACTTCCGCATCTCCGGCTCCAGTAATATGTACATCTACATTTTCGGCCATCAGCTCCATACATTTTATGTCTGAACTGCCCGAACCACTAACAGAAAAATCTTTTGTTTCGCCTTTTAGCCTGATAGAACCTGCACCTGATAATTCAGCTTCAACTTTTGGGGCTTTCAGTTCCAGTTTAACATCCGATGCGCCGCTTAAATCAATCACAATCATTTCTGCTGAAGTAATTTTATTCTCTCCGATAATATCACAGGCACCGGAGGCATCCAGTCTTTTGAATAAAGGTGATGAAACATATACCTTAATATCCTTACTGCTGGAAAGATTATAACCATCTTCCGGTTCTACAATCAGCTTATCGCCTTCTGTTCTTATAACGATATACTCCATCAGATTCTCATCAGCTTCTACCCTGACGCTATTGGCCGAATCCTGTTTTACATACAAATCAATGTTGCCGCTTACATCCACATTAGTAAACATACCTGAGGTACGGCTCTCTGTTTTAATATTCCCATTACCCCGGATACGTTTGCCGTTTACAAAATTGCAGGAAGTAACCATAGTGGCTGAAAAAAGAGCTAAAACAAAAAAAAGTTTCATGTCGGTTGGTTTTGTGGTGTCAAAATTAGGTTCAATTATCAACCTTTCAGCAACTTTGACGTTTGGGAATAGCCCAAGGTTACAGGTGAGTTTCCTTGAAACCGCCGTCAGGGTTTTCAACCGCTGACGGGGTTTTCTTATCTTCGCCGCCATGACCGAAAAGATACTGATTCTCGATTTTGGCTCCCAATATACCCAGTTGATTGCCCGTGCCGTAAGAGAGGCGAATGTGTATTGCGAAATCATCCCCTTTCATAAAAAATTTGAGTTTGAACCAGGGTTGAAAGGTATCATTCTTTCCGGTTCGCCATTTTCCGTGAATGAAGGAAAAGCCCCGGATGTAAATGTGCAGGAATTTATTACTAAAGTACCGGTGCTCGGGATTTGTTATGGCGCCCAATTAACAGCCAAACGTTTTGGCGGTTTAGTGGCAAAGAGTAACAAAAGAGAATACGGCCGTGCCATTTTGCACCGGACAAAAGAAGATGTGCTGCTGAAAGATGTGTCGGAGCAAAGCCAGGTGTGGATGAGCCATAGTGATACGATTAAAGAATTACCGGAAGGTTTTGAATTATTGGCTGATACCGAAAGTATTCCTGTCGCTGCATTTAAGAGGTCAGAAGTCAGAGATCAGAAGTCTGAAAACGGCCGCTCAGGTTCCAGCATCAGACTTCAGCCTTCAGACTTCCCTCTATACGGAGTTCAGTTTCATCCCGAAGTATATCATTCCAAAGAAGGTAAAAAAATACTAAAGAACTTCTTAGTAAATATTTGCGGTTGTTCGCAGGATTGGACACCAGCACATTTTATCACCAATACTATTGAAGCTCTTAAAAAACAAATTGGTGACCGCAAAGTTATTATGGCATTAAGCGGTGGTGTTGATTCTACCGTTGCAGCAACTTTAGTCCATAGTGCAATCGGGAAAAACCTGTACGGCATTTTTGTTGACAATGGTGTGCTTCGTAAAGGTGAATTTGAAAGTGTTATAAAAACATACAACCAGCTTGGGTTAAATGTAAATGGTATTGATGCCAAACAACGGTTTTATAAAGACCTTGCTGGTAAAACTGACCCGGAAGAAAAAAGAAAAGTAATTGGCAGCCTGTTCATTGATATTTTCCAGGAAGAATCTAAAAAGATTGAAGGGGTGGGTTTGCTCGGGCAGGGAACTATTTATCCGGATGTTATCGAAAGTGTTTCGGTACATGGCCCGTCAGTTATGATAAAATCACATCATAATGTTGGTGGGTTACCTGACCATCTGCATCTTGAACTGGTGGAGCCACTGCGTTCTTTATTCAAAGATGAAGTAAGGAAAGTAGGCCGTGAGCTCGGCATCCCTGCTGAAATGATAGACCGCCACCCTTTCCCAGGGCCGGGGCTGGCTATTCGGATTCTGGGAGAAATTACCGAAGAAAAGGTACAGTTGTTGCAGCAGGCAGATTACCTCTACGTTAAAGCTCTTAAGGATAATGATTTGTATGCAACGGTTTGGCAGGCGGGTGCTATCTTACTGCCGGTAAAAAGTGTGGGTGTGATGGGTGATGAAAGAACCTATGAGTTTACGGTGGTATTAAGAGCTGTAACAAGTGTGGATGGAATGACGGCGGACTGGGCACATTTACCTTATGAATTTCTGGCAAACATTTCGAATGAGATTATCAATAATGTAAGAGGTATAAACCGGGTGGTGTATGATATCAGCAGTAAGCCACCGGCTACGATTGAGTGGGAATAGTACAAAGGACAATAGACAATATGCAAAAGCTTAATTGAAAGAAAATGATGAAAAAAAAATTGCGATACAGGAGATGTTCACTTTTGATGATTGCCTGTTGCTTATTGTCAATTGTCTCAACAGCTCAAACTGGAGTTCTTAAACACAAGATTGCCATTTTTGCGCCATTATATCTTGACTCAGCGTTTGACTATGACGATGAATACAGGTATGCCAAAAATGTATTTCCAAAATTCATTAATCCCGGGTTAGAGTTTTATGAAGGAGTGCAGTTGGCTTTAGATTCATTAAATAAAGAAAAATCACCGCTTGAAGTTTTTATTTTCGATACCAGGTCAGCCAAAGAAAGCATTGCCCAGCAACTGAACAAACCTGAGATGGACAGCATTGAATTAATTATTACCCATTGCAGCAGTGCCGAAGTAAAGATTTTTGCTGATGCAGGGTTAAAGAAAAATATTCCGGTAATAAATGCAAATCTCCCAAATGATGGCGGTGTTGCAGCTAATCCCTTCTTTGTTGTGCTCAATCCTACACTCCGTACCCAATGCGAAGGGATTTATAAACATATTCAAAAATATTATTCGCTGGAATCCATTGTGGTATTCCGGAAAAAGGGACAACTGGAAGACCGCATCAAAACATATTTTGATGAGTTTGGGAAAAACACCGTATCAGTGCCGTTAAAATTGAAATATGTTGAACTGAGCGATAGCTTTACTGTAAATCAATTGAAACCTTACCTTGATACAGCCAATCAAACATTATGTGTTGCCGGCAGCCTTGATGAAAATTTTGGAAAACGATTAACGCAGCAACTGGCTGCACTTAAAAAACAAAAATACCTTGCCATTGTAATGGGTATGCCCACCTGGGATGGGATAGCATTTAACAAACCGGAATATAAAGGCGTAGAAATAATTTACAGTACTCCTTTTTATCACTCTAAAATTGATAAGATAAGTCAGGCCATTGCTAATCATTTCAATAAAGTAATGTATGCCCGCCCCAGCGATATGGTATTCCGTGGCTATGAAGTAACCTGGAAATATTCAAAACTGCTGTTACAATACGGCAAAGATGCAGCTTCCAATCTTGCCAATAAACAGAATAAAATTTTTACTGATTTCGATATTCAGCCAGTGCTGAATAAGCCAGCCATGACGCTTGACTATTTTGAGAATAAGAAATTATACTTCCTGAAATGGCAGGACGGTGTGCTAAAAGGAATCTTCTGATCTTCTCATTTAACCTGTAACTTCATTCTTTATTTGGTTTAGAGGAAGTGCAGCATACAAAAGGATATAAAATCATCAGTGATTGGCTTGAAGCTAAAAGTTTCAGGCCTTTTTTATTTCAGCAACAGACCTGGCAGCATATTACAGAAGGTAAAAGCGGATTGGTGAATGCCCCTACCGGTTTTGGTAAAACATATTCTGTCTATCTCGGTGCCCTTATTCAGTTCATCAACCAGCATCCGGAAAATTATCGGTCCATAAAAAATAATGGTCTTCAATTATTATGGATAACACCATTGAGGGCTTTGGCAAAAGATATCGGCCGGGCCATGGAAGAAGTAATTATTGAATTAGGCTTGAGCTGGAAAGTGGCCATAAGAAATGGTGATACGTCTATGGGCGAAAGGGCAAAACAAAAAAGACAAATGCCCGAAGTGCTTATCATTACCCCGGAAAGTTTGCATTTATTGCTGGCACAAAAAGGTTATCTGCAAATTTTCGAATCATTAAAAATAATAGCTGTTGATGAATGGCATGAACTGCTGGGAAGTAAACGGGGAGTGCAAGTGGAGTTGGCGATTTCAAGGATAGTTTCAATTGCCAATAAGCAATGTGCAATAGACAATAGGCAATCTTCAAAAAAAAATAGCCCTTTGTCCATTGCCAATTGTCAATTGTCTGTCTGGGGTATCTCAGCTACGATTGGTAACCTGGATGAAGCGAAAGAAGTTCTTTTGTCATCATTAAAAAAAGAGGGGGTGATTATAAAAGCCAATCTTCAAAAAAAGATAGAAGTCGAATCCATCATTCCCGATGAAATAGAAAAGTATCCCTGGGCCGGGCATTTAGGAATTAAACTGGCCCATAAACTTATACCAATCATTCAGCAAAGTAAAACCACACTCATTTTCATCAATACAAGAGGGATGAGTGAAACCTGGTATCAGAAATTACTTGATGTGTATCCGGAGCTTGCCGGATCGATAGCTTTGCATCACGGTTCTATTGATATGGAATTACGGACATGGATTGAAGACAATCTTAATACTGGCAATTTGAAAGCTGTAGTATGCACAGCAAGTCTTGATTTGGGTGTTGATTTCCGGCCCGTAGAAACAGTAGTACAGGTAGGTTCTCCGAAGGGGGTAGCAAGGTTTTTACAACGGGCCGGCAGAAGTGGTCATAGTCCTGAAGCAATCAGTAAAATATATTTTCTGCCCACTCATTCATTAGAGTTAATGGAAGCAGCAGCATTAAAATCGGCTATGGCCGAAAATTTAATTGAAAGCCGTCCACCGATGATGCTTTGTTATGATGTGTTGCTACAGTATCTCAATACCATTGCTATTTCTGATGGTTTTTTACCCGACGAAATGTATAAAGAAATTATTTCTACATATTGCTACCGGCATTTAACAAAAGATGAATGGAGACAAATACTTCATTTTATTACTGAAGGTGGCGAAGCCATGCACCAGTATGATGATTTTAAAAAAGTAGAAATTATAGACGGGATTTATAAAATAACCAGCCGGAAAATAGCGATGCGGCACCGGATGCATATCGGAACCATCGTCAGCGCAGCGATGATGAAGGTAAAATTTATGACAGGAGGATATGTTGGAGTGATTGAAGAATATTTTATTTCAAGATTAGAACCGGGTGATGTGTTTACATTGGCAGGTAGAAATTTAGAATTTATAATGATAAAAGACATGACCGTATTGGTTCGAAAATCAAACTCAAAAAAATCAATCATACCGAGTTGGGATGGGGGCAGGATGCCGTTGAGTGCTAATTTGGGAAAGAAGCTGAGAGAGCAGTTGGCAATTGGCAGTCGGCAGTCAGCAGCCGGATACCGCCACATTGCGACAGAGCTTGAAGTATTACAACCTCTTTTTGATTTACAACGGCAGCTTTCTCATGTGCCAAAAGAAAATGAATTATTGATTGAACAGATTGAAACGAAAGACGGTTTTCATTTGTTTGTATATCCGTTTGAAGGAAGATTAGTACATGAAGCTATGGCCGCTATACTTGCTTACCGTATCAGCCGCATCCGTCCCATTACTTTTTCGTTTGCTATGAATGATTATGGTTTTGAATTACTCAGCGACCAGCCCATTCCGGTTGATGATTCAAATGTGTATGAGTTGTTTTCTCCTGATGATTTACTGAATGATATTCAACGCAGTGTTAACAGTACGGAGATGGCGAAGCGAAAATTCAGGGATGTGGCAGTAATTGGCGGGCTTATTTTCCAGGGCATGCCCGGAGAGAAAAAGAAAGCCCGGCATCTGCAATCCTCTGCCTCTCTTCTCTTCAATGTTTTTGCAGAATATGATAAAAATAATCTACTGCTTCGCCAATCCTACCAGGAGGTGATGGACCAGCAAATGGAGGAAGTAAGACTGCGGGACATGCTGCAACGAATTCAGCAGTCAAAAATCGTTATTACTTTCCCTCTGCAACTCACTCCTTTCTGTTTCCCGATTAAAGTAGATAGTATGCGGGAAGATTTATCATCTGAAAAATTAGAAGACAGGGTAAGAAGAATGCAGCAGCAATTAGAATAGTTGTATCACCTTTTGAACCGTGACATACCATACATTATCTTTGCCCACCTTCATGCAAAATCCTGTTCGTCATATTGTTCGTAACAATACATTCTGGGTATCGCCGGAAAGAAGTTTATTCTGGGAAGAAGAAAATACATTGATAATTGCCGATATGCACCTCGGAAAAAGTGGTCATTTTCGCAAAGCCGGAATTGCCATTCCGCAAAACATTTATAAAGCAGATCTCCAGCGGCTTATATCGCAGCTTTATCTCTTTAAAGTTGACAGGTTGATAATCGCAGGTGACTTTACTCACAGTGCTGCCAATAAAGAACTGGACCTTTTTATCAAATGGCGAAAAGATTTCTCCTTACTGCATATTGATTTGGTAAAAGGCAATCATGATATACTGGCCGATAGCTGGTATAAAGAAGCCGGGGTAAATATCATTGCTAAAAAACTACAGGCAGGACCTTTTCTCTTTATACATGATTTAAAACTGCATGAAAAGCTAACAGAAGAAGAAAAAAAATTATACACTTTCACCGGGCACATGCACCCGGCCATTGGTATGAAAGGTGCGGGCAGACAGACGCTGCGTTTTCCCTGTTTTTATTTCGCCAAAGAATATTGTGTGCTGCCGGCTTTTAGTCGTTTTACCGGAACTTATAAAGTAAAACCAGCCAGGGATGAAACCGTTTTTGCCCTGGTTGAAAATTCCATCATCCAATTACCTTAATGTTTTTTTCGGAGCTGATTGTAATCGAGGAAGTAAATAAAACGAACCGTTATCTCATTACCGTGACGAAGGTCAAAAACTTCACCTAAATTTCTGATATATGTATTCTTTGCAGTGGTGAAGGGAATATATTCTTCATCACCCAGCCAGTTTTTATATCCAACTATTAACCGGCTGCCCAGGCGAAAATCCCAGGTAAGAAAGGCATCCAAATTAAAAATATTAAAATTATCATCCAGTCCATTGATAAAAGTGCGGGGCAGCAATTTTCCTTTTGCAGTTACATTATGAAAGCTGATATACTTTACTTCATTCCAGTAATGGCGGGCACGGAGTGTAAGGTTTAAACGGGAATTAAAATTATAAATACCTGATAAAACAGATTCAAACTCCCGGTTGTCTCTGAAACCAACAATCGGATCACCGTTTAATTCTCTGCGGAAAGCATAACCTAACTGGTTATCCTCAAAAGTGGAATTTGTTTGAAGATCAAGATTGAACTTATTGCTAAATCTGTACCTGAAACCAAAACCAATGCTGGTATATAAATCATCGTACTTTGGAGCGGTGGCATAAGTGCCCCCGAAGCGTACATATAATTTTTTCCGGTCATCAGTGCTACCACTCATTCTTAGCTGATAATTGTCCGGGTAGCCAAGGTAGCGGCCATCAGTTCTTAATTCAAAATAATCATTTGCCCATCCCGGTATCACATTTGCCGCCAGAGATACATCCCAAAAATTTTTAAATATCCAGAAGCCTGAAGCCGTAACATCAAATTTACTGTAAGCATAAGGCTCATACAAGTATTGCAACCTGGGTGTGATGGAGTAATTGTAAGTAATAAAATTTTGGGTAGGTTTAAACTGGCGGTAAATAAGACTACCCCTGTAAGTAACTTCATTGGCAGCGGGCAAAATACCGAGATCGTTAGGGTCATAATTTTTAGACTCCACATTTCCTGATACATTATACTGCCAGTTGCCGCTTACTTTTCCATACTTGAGGGTAGTATTAAAACCATCATAAGGATCTGCTCCCCATATTTTACTGTACCGTACTGTACCCTGTAAGGCATGAACATTTTCCTTATCGTATAATGCAATATCAAAAGCCGATACGTTTGCATCCCTTGCCTCTCCGTTGCGCATTACATTGGTATTGGTAAAGGTGAGAAAAGAACGGCCTTTAAGCGCCTGGTCAATCACCATTATATTATAATTAGACAGTGGTTCAGTTTCAATCTTCGTTTCCTCTTTTGTAATCCTATCCCTGATTACAGCATGCGCAGGTGCTGCAATGGCATTAAAAAAACCAATACCCAATTTTTTTTGGGTGCGTCCGGAAAACTTAATGGCATTATACAATTGAGTTATACCCGGATTTTTCACAATTTCTATATTTGGATCAGCATCAGTAATAGCCTTTATCCCAAAGTATCCTCCCGGCATAGCTCCCACCCTTCGGGAATAAAATAAACCCGATTTATTAAAAAGCTCTGTTCCTTCTGTAAAAAATTGCCGGTTCTCCTGAAACTTTACTTCATACGGTGTAAGGTTGTTCACTACATTATCAGAAACCACCTGGCCAAAATCAGGAATCAAAGTAGCATCGAGTGTAAAGCTTTCGTTGATGCCATATTTTACATCCATACCACCATTACGCAGCCATTCGTTGATATAAGTATTATTTACCGGTGAACTTCTGTAGCCTGTGGTTATGTAAGGAGAAAAACTCAATCGTAATGGAGGTTGAATATCTTTTAAGTCCGCCAGGTCGCCAAACTGATTTACAAACCCATTTACATTCGGATCAACCGGGCTCCAGAAACTGGTTTCATTCGTCCGCCGGACAGACCGTAATAATTGAAGACCCCAATTCTGCACATCTTTCTTGGCAAAACGTAAAGAGAGATAAGGTATCCGCATTTCCACTACCCAACCATCTGCTTTTATAGATACTTTGCTGTCCCAAACTGCATCCCATGTTTTATCGCCATAACTACCAAAATCACCTGTATAGTTAGGCCCCAGCTTTGCATCAGACTGAACATTAGCAGTGGTTACCAGGAACTGAAAACCGTTTTGATTGTCATTATAAGTATCAAAAAAAACAGAAAAATAATCTACATCCTGTTGCTGCTCGCCATCTCTGGCAGTTATTTGTTTTTTAATTAAAGAAGGGTCATCGTGTAAATAAGCACCTAAATAAATGGCAGTATTATCATACACAATTTTTACTTCCGTCTTTTGAGAGGCGGGTAAACCGTAGGTAGGAAAATTTTGTACAAAATCGGTTAAGCCCTGCGCATTAACCCACACAGCATCATCCAGGTTACCATCTATTTTTGGTGCCTGGATTGTCTTAAAAGCCTGTAATGATTTCTCCTGGGAAAAAATTGACATACAAACCAATAAGAAGGGTAAGCAGATATAGTTTTTCAGTTGCATTGCCATTTTTGCAATCCACAAATATAACTGACAGTTTTGAAGGCGTAAAGGCTGCCGCAGAAAAACGCAAAAAATATTACTACTATGGAAATCAATTAGTTCATCCTTTTTTTGAGGGAAGTTACCTGATCCTGCAGGTCAGAAACTATGTTTGTAAGTTGACTCATATCCCATCGTTGCTGGGTATTAGCTTTTGAAATTACCATTTGTGCCTGCCACATCTCCAGAATTTCATCTGCACTAACAGTATAAGGATGGAAAGAAGGATTATCACTCACTAATGTTACTTTATTCTTTTGCCGTCCGTTTTTTTGTACTCTTTTGTAAACAACTCCCTCATTGCGGGATACTACAATGCAAGCCATATTATTTTTTACTTCCTCCAGGTTTTCTACTTTTTCACCAACAATTACAGAACCGCTGGGGGTAGGCAGCATCGAATCACCGATGATTTCAAAAGCCCGGTAATTTCCTCCTGATAGCATAGGCAAGGTGAAAGTATTAAGCTCATCAATAAATTCCGGGTCGGCAAAACCGGCAAGATAACCTGCTGCGGCTTTTACAGGAACAAAAGGTATATCAGGTCTGCCCATTGCCAGCTTCATAGCACGGCGTTTGGCCAGGTAATTACTTTTGTTATCGCTTAGATCTTTCCGGAGAATTTCATCGAGTGTTAACTTAAAAATATCACATACTACTTCAAGCACATCTATACGTGGCTCTGCCCTTTCTTCTTCATAAGCACCCAGCAGGGAACGTTTAATACCGAGTTTATTGGCAAATTCTTCCTGTGTCCAGCCACGAAGTTTGCGGAGATATTTGAGATTTTGATTAGAGACTGCCATAACCAACTAATTTAGTTAGCTGCAAAATACTAATTAATTTAGATTTTCAAAG
Organism: Chitinophagaceae bacterium; assembly: GCA_031422725.1. GTDB lineage: Bacteria > Bacteroidota > Bacteroidia > Chitinophagales > Chitinophagaceae > JJ008. The sequence continues at coordinate 18,936 of JANPMI010000018.1, forward strand.
CCTTTTTTTATCCTGTTTTGGATAACCCAAAAAAAACAGGGATTTTTGTCTCCTTATGGCAAAAAAAACCACCCCAACTCCTAAGAAAAGTTCTTCAACTACAAAAAAAGCCGGCACATCGTCTAAAAAAGACAGACCGGTTATTCTAATCACCAATGATGATGGCGTTACAGCACCCGGTATTTTAAACCTGGTGGAAGCAGTAAAAGATTTAGGCAAAATAGTAGTGGTAGCCCCGGACAAACCTCAATCAGGTATGGGCCATGCTATCACCATCGGGCAGCCGTTGAGATTGCATAAAATACATGCTATTGATAATGTAGAAACATGGTCATGCACCGGCACCCCGGTTGATTGTGTAAAGCTGGCCGTTGACAAAGTATTGCACCGCAAGCCGGATATCTGCCTCAGCGGTATCAATCATGGCGCTAATCATAGTATTAATGTAATTTATTCCGGCACCATGTCAGCCGCTGTGGAAGCAGCTATTGAAAGCATACCCTCCGTCGGTTTTTCTTTATTAGATTATCGCATTGATGCTGACTTTACCGGTGCCAGGAAATTTGTAAGAATCATTGTAGAAAAAATGCTTTCAACAAAACTCGATAAGCATACAGTACTGAATGTAAACATCCCGGCTGTAGCACCCGAGTTGTTGAAAGGGTTTAAAATCTGCAAACAGGCTTATGCCAAATACGAAGAAGATTTTATTGAACGCAACGATCCGCATGGCCGTCATTATTACTGGCTCACCGGCGAGTTTGTAAATTTTGATAAAGGAAAAGACACCGATGTATGGGCATTGGCCAATAATTATGTAAGTGTGGTACCCGTACAATTTGATTTAACCAATTACGTTTTAAAAGCCAAACTCGAAAAACTCTGGAAATGATATTTAAAAAAGATAACCTGCGTTTGGGATTAGCCCTTGGATTAATAGGCCCTCTGCTGGGTCTTGTAGTTGTTTATTTTATCAAATTCCCTTCTTACACCTTCCAGGAATTTCTGGATTATTTTATGCATGATAACCGGATGATAACCTCCATCGGATCACTCAGCCTTTTAGCCAATGCCATCTTATTTACTATATATGTAAATACCAGCCGTGACAATACCGCCAAAGGAATTTTTATCGTTACCCTTATTTATGGTATCGGCATATTGCTGTTAAAAATCTTCAATTAAGTATTTTTAATTTATGAAGCCAGCGGCAATACTACTATCATCTTGCAAGGCGAAGCAATCTTTTGTTACCAACTTCGGTTCCCTGAGCATCTTCGTTGTGTCACTCACTTCATCGTTCTGTAATTCTATTGAGCATTTGCGAATACCTAACTATCAATCATACATAATTAAAGCGGCATGAAATATTATATCATTGCCGGTGAAGCATCAGGAGATTTGCATGGCAGCAATCTAATAAAAGAAATAAAAAAATTGGATGCGTCAGCAAATATCCGTTGCTGGGGCGGTGATAAAATGCAGGAAGCCGGTGGAGAATTGGTAAAGCACTACCGGGAGCTTGCCTTTATGGGCTTTACAGAAGTAGTAATGAACCTTCGTACCATCTTCAAAAACCTGGCATTCTGCAAACAAGATATTTTACAATACAAACCCGATACAATTATCCTGATTGATTATCCCGGCTTCAATCTCCGCATTGCCAAATGGGCAAAGCAACAAGGGTTCAAAGTTATTTATTACATCTCGCCACAAGTGTGGGCATGGAAAGAGAACCGGGTAAAAAGTATGAAGCTTTGTATTGATAAAATGCTGGTCATCCTTCCTTTTGAAAAAAATTATTTTAAAGATAAATGGAACTGGGAAGTAGAGTATGTGGGGCATCCTTTAGTAGAAGTAATACAAAGGCACAAGACACAAGGTACAAGTCAGCAACTTTCCGACAAACCGGTAATCGCATTGTTACCCGGAAGCCGTAAACAAGAAATATTGAAAAAGTTACCGGTCATGATGGAAGTAAGCAAATCATTTCCTTCTTATCAGTTTATAGTAGCCAAAGCCCCGGGAGTTGATGAAACGTTTTATGATGAGTTGCTGAAAAATTATTCCAACGTTTCTTATGTAGCCAATAAAACGTACGATCTGCTGATGCAATCGAAAGCCGCACTGGTAACTTCCGGCACCGCCACGTTGGAAACGGCACTTTTTGGTGTGCCTGAAGTGGTTTGCTACAAAGGTTCTTATCTTTCTTACCAGATTGGCCGTCGTTTGGTAAAAGTGAAATACATTTCCCTCGTCAACCTTATTATGGATAAGCTGGTGGTTAAAGAATTAATACAAAATGACCTGACTGTTGAAAATCTGAAAAAAGAATTAGAAGAATTATTAACTGATAACAAAAGAAAGGAGCAACTACAAAAAGATTACACAACTTTAAAACAAATGCTAAGCGAAGGTGGCAATGCTTCTGCTAAAGCTGCTGCTTCCATTAATAACTTCCTCAACTCAGCAATTTAACAGCTAAGATTATCAGGCATAGCAGAAAAATAAAAATACTGATACGGTTTATGCCGTGCATGTATCCTATCCATTTGTCTTTTGGCCGGTTCGGATCTTTCTTCCGCAAGTAGAGGTATTCAGATATTTGTTTCCAGACGCCCATTTATATTTATACTAACAGGTATTGGTTTGAATAGTTTAAAAAAGCAAACCCTTTTTCAAGGGTTTCACTTTTTTTTGTGGAGGTTACCGGAGTCGAACCGGTGACCTTTTGCATGCCATGCAAACGCTCTAGCCAGCTGAGCTAAACCCCCTTTGTTTGGGATTGCAAATATAGCGGCTGTAGCCCAGCGACCAAAATATGCCCGACAACAAAATATTCCTGATTACCTATTCTCCAATAATCTTTATCATTGTACCCGCCAGCACATTATCCGTTAATTTCATTCCATTTAAAATTGCAAACTCCTCGTGCCGTCTCTCCGGGACATTATTATTCCGGAGCACCTGCGCCAGTGTACTACTTGTACTGACAGTTTTGAGCCGGACCCGTTCAGGCTTTTTATTAATCTTAGCCTGATCGGTTAGTTGCCGGAAACCCAGCATAGAAGAACTAAAACTATCAGCATAATTATTAAAATCGTTGATAGTGGATACACCAATCATATGATAGATGCTGCCGTTGTATTGAATAAAATAAGACATGGTTCTGAGTGCAGGCTGGCCCTGTTGTGCGGGTTGCTGGTCAGCTATTACATAAATGGCGGATAATCCATTTACCGTGGTATTCCTTTTCTCCACCGGCACCAGTTTATATTGCTGTAAAACAGCATTGGCCGTTTCCTGTAGTGAATTGCCGGGCACCAGCGTCAGGAACATTAATGCCTTACCATCCTTTGGTGCAAACTGAACCCGTTGCGGAGTATTCTGGTAATTCCAATTCAACGGCGTCGGGAACTGGAATTTTAATACAGGGTGGTAAAAAACATTATTCTCCAGGTAGCCTCCTTTTGGATCTTCACCATATATCAAACCCTCAATTCTTCTCAGGTATATATTCCGGTTTACCAGGGGATTGGTCAGGTTGAGCTTTTGTTTCCACTCAGCTGCTAACCTTGATACGGTGGCATTGCGGTCACCGGGATTAGGATGGGTAGATAAGAATTCGGGTAATTCCGCAGACTCCGTTCCTGCAGATTTTCTTTCCAGGGTAGTAAAAAAGTTCGCCATCTGTTGTGCATCATACCCAATCTTAGAAGAATATTCCACACCCAGTTCGTCTGCTTCCCGTTCCGCATCACGGCTGTATTTTAAAAATAATAATTGAAGTCCTGTGGAAGCGGCTTCCGCAAATTGCGCCAGCTGCGGGGCAATAATGATACCCGCAATAATTCCTATCTGTCCCAGAATAGCATTTCGTTGCTGGGCAACACCGTGCCGGTGCGTAATATGGCCTAATTCATGGCCAAGCACTCCTGCAAAATCAGCTTCACTATTGAAATGGGACAATATCCCCCGGGTAAAGTAAACATACCCGCCGGGAACGGCAAATGCATTCAATACTTCAGAATCCAGTACCCTGAATCCGTAATCTAATTTGGGGCGATGAGATATTGCCGCCATCTGCTTCCCTTTCAAATTGATAAAATTTTGTAACGCAGTATCCTCATATAATCCGAACTGGGCAATTATTTGTGGATCTGCCTCTTTTCCCATTGCTATTTCCTGCTTTTCAGACATTAATACCACCTGTTTTTTGCCTGTAACGGGGTTCCGGGCACAAGAAGTAAAAACAAGCAGGGCCAGGGATACAAAGCTGATAATGAAAGAGTTTTTCTTTTTCATCATTTCTTGTTTATTGATAAAATATTTTAATACGTTCTGATCTACTGCAACAGGAATGCCATAATTGAGATAAAAAGGTTTTACATCAGCTATTCCGGCCTTATGTTGTCTTTTTCATCCTCCCGTTCTGTAGATAGCAAATAAAAAACTCTCGAAGAATGGAGAAACAACCCACTATAAGGGTGTCATAACGGGGTTTATTTTTTGGCTTCTTCGGCAATTGATTCGTAATCATCCCAATAATTATTGCCCCGCTTAGTTCTATATTCATAAACTAAAGGCTTTAATATGTCCCACGTTTGAGATAGTGTATATTTCCAATGGAGGGCCATTCCTTTTGTAATAAGTTTATTTGCAACCATAGCTCCTAAAGTGTCAAATTTGTGACATACCAATTCACCTTTTTTCTTTTCTTCATTTGTCCACTCTTCAAATTTCTTTTTCCCTAAAGTTTCAAATACAAATCCTCGTTCATTTCTTGCATCTTCGGCTTGTAATATATCACATGCTTTTGCGAACCCGGTAGCATAATTAGCCTCTTTTATATGTTTTAATTGAATAACTGCATACCAGGCTCCAAAAAAAGCTACAAGAAATCCACCAATGGTGGCTATGTTAGCATAATCGCTGATAGTAAAGCAAAGTAGCATTATAATCAATTTTGAGTTAAAAGAGATGGTTGGCTCATATCACATATTCAGAGGAAAGGGAATCATTTTTGGGGTTCTTTTTTATTGATGTAGTAATAGCTTTTTTAAATAACTGATCTACTTATTCTCCCCAAATATTATCCTTCCCATCTAACCACAATTTCACTAAGTCAGTTGTAACAGATTTTGGTCTTTCTAATGGGAAGCCTAAAGCCCTGTCCCAGCAAAGGCTGGCGAGAACACCCAATGCACGGCTTACGGCAAACAGTACGGTGTAAAATTCATATTCCTTCATGCCATAGTGCACTAATAAGGCACCGCTATGTGCATCCACATTCGGCCAGGGGTTTTTAATTTTTCCGAGTGATTGCAAAATCGGTGGTACGGTTTCATAAATATTCCAGACCGTTTGCACTAATTTATCATCCGGCATATGTTTTTTGCCAAAGGCCATCTGCGCTTCAAACCGTGGGTCCGTTTTGCGCAGCACTGCATGACCATAGCCCGGTACCACTTTTCCTTCACTCAATGTTTTCTTTACATATTCAGCTATTTGTTCTTTGGTAGGCAAGTCGGATTTCAATTCCTCCTGCAATTCAAATATCCATTTAATCACTTCCTGGTTAGCTAATCCGTGCAAAGGACCAGCCAGCCCATTCATACCGGATGCATAGCTCAAATAAGGATCGCTTAATGCAGAACCAACAAGGTGTGTTGTGTGTGCTGATACGTTGCCACCTTCATGGTCTGCATGAATGGTCATATACAACCGCATCAGTTCTTTAAAACTTTCATCTTCAAAACCCATCATGTGGGCAAAGTTGCCGGCCCAGTCTAATAAACCATTAGGTTGAATATGATCGCCGTTTTTATATTTTCTGCGATAGATGTAAGCTGCTACCCGTGGCAGTCTTGCAATCAGATCCATTGAATCATCAAATACCGCTTCCCAATAATCTTTCTTGTTCATTCCTGCCGCATACTTTTTGGCAAACTGGCTTTCTGTTTGCAACGCCATCACCCCTACCACAAACTGCGTCATCGGGTGGGTGTTTACCGGCAATGCTTCAATAGTAGCAAATACATGATTAGGCACATGACTTCTTCTTTGCCATACAGAACTGATATGATGTGCATCATCATCTGACGGTAACTCTCCAACCAGCATCAGGTAAAACAAACCTTCTGGTAATGGTTCAGAACCATCGGGGGCTTTCGCTAATTTTTCTCTTAATTCCGGAATGGAATATCCCCGGAAACGTATTCCTTCCTGTGCATCCAGTAAAGATGTTTCTGTTACCAGCCCCGTTATACCCCGCATACCCTGGTAAACCTGCGATAGCTGTACCTCACCAATTACTTTATTTCCATGCTCTTTGAGCAACTCTTTTATCTCACCCGAAACGATATCGGATTTAGCCTTGAACCTGTCTTTAATAATACCCATGATATCTTATTTTCAAGCCATCAACCGATGGCGGAGTAACAAAAAAATTAATGTATAAAGGTAAATAAAGCCCCCCGCTGCAACAAAAATTTGATGGGCTGGTTGCTTGTCTTTAGTTGCTGGTCACTATAATGGATGAGAAGCCACTGCTACCTTCAATAACCAGTTACCAGCATCCAGCAACTATTTTGGTGTGCGGCGGTAAAGCCAGTAAGCCACACCAGCAAATACAATATTAGGAAGCCAGGCGGCGAGTAACGGCGGAAAGTCTCCTTTGGTGGCAAACACGGTTGAAAACCTGTCGGACAAAATAAACAAGGCGGCAATGATAATACCAAGAGCCAGGTGCATTCCGCTTCCACCCCGGTTTTTCCTGCTGGCAATAGCTGCGCCAATCATGGTAAGCAATAAAACAGAAGCCGGAGTAGCAGTACGCCGGTAACGTTCCACTTTGAATGTGCTTAATCCTTCTGTCCCTCTTAATTCTTCCTGCTTGATTAGCTCCACCAGTTCAGGAGTCGTTAATTTATCCTTCAGGTAATTATCCCTCCTCAGTTCATTTGGTTTCAGGTTAAGCCGGATAAGCAATGTATCATGATGGCGCATCCTTTCTCCCATACTGTCTATATCTCTTTCCGTAGCATTAATGAGTTGCCATTTTTTTGAAACAGTATCCCAGCGAATAACCTCGGCCCGTACATTATAGATCATTTTATTCTCCTTTATCCGCTCCAGGAAAAAACCACGGGAAGATTTTGTACTTGTATCATAATCCCTGATACCGACAAATGTATTGGTGTCGGTGCGCAGATAATAGCACCTGGCGCAATTACCAAAAACCCGGTACTTGGTGGGATCATTATTATCAACATAGGTGCTTTGAAAATTGCTTCTTATTACATTGGCCTTTGGAATCCAGTAGCGGCTGCCCAGCCACAGCACTATACCCAGCAACAAACCACCCACCAGGTAGGAACGGAGAAACCTGTTGTAGCTGGTGCCGCTGGCGAGGATGGCAATAATTTCTGACCGGCTGGCCATGCGGCTGGTAAAAAAAATAACCGCAATAAAAACAAACAGGGGAAACAACAAACTCCATATATAAGGGACAAAACCCAGGTAGTATTCATTAATGATCTGCCAGGTATTGAAATTTGCTTTTACAAAATCATCTGACTTCTCACTGCTGTCAATAGCCACGGCAATAACAGAAAATAACAGCAGGCAAAAAATAAAAGTGACTAAGAATTTTTTCAGTATGTACCAGTCAATTTTGTTCATCGGGGTTACCAGCTTCGTTTCTACCACTAATTTTTATGAATATAACCGGATAGCTTCGGCGGCCGTGGCAAAAGTAACTGAAAATGTGTTGAGGGATTGTGAAAGCACACTACCGGTTACTGTTTATTAAAAATTCTTTTTGCTGCCTGAAATTATTATAGTCGGGTTTAATCGTTCCTTTTGCAGGATGTACATAGCTAAATTAATAACGTCAAGCTGGATATGAAGCCAAATTGAAAAATAAAAAGTTGAAACATGGCTTCCGTCCCCCCTATTTTGGCACCCAATGTTACCTGCATAACCTTCTTTCACTTGTTGTCAATTGTTGCTTGTTTCAATGTTAATTTCAAGCCTACAAATCCAATTAGTCCTGCTATTAATGATGAAATTAAAATTACAAACTTTGCGTTGTTGATAATGGTCTGATTGTCAAAAGCAAGAAGTGCTATAAATATTGACATAGTAAATCCTATACCTCCTAAAAACCCAACACCTACAATTGATTTCCAATTTAAGTCGTCTGGAAGCTTGCAAAGTCCAAATGATACTGCTAAAAATGTTAATAGAAAAATGCCTAATGGTTTGCCGACAACAAGTCCTACCGCAATTCCAATACTGTAATTTTGTGTTAGTGTTTGTCCAATGTCGCCACTTAAAATGATAGCTGTATTGGCTAATGCAAAGATGGGTAAAACAATAAACGCAACTGGTTTATGTAAAAAATGTTGCAAAATATATGAAGATGATTTTTCGTCTCCGTTGCCAAATGGAATGGCAAATGCCAATAGAACACCTGTAATTGTGGCGTGAACGCCTGAATTAAGCATAAAATACCACATAGCAACTCCACCAATTAAATATGGAATTAAGTTTCTAATTTTTAGTCGGTTGAAAACTAAAAGCAAAGCAAAAATCCCTAACGCAATAAAAAGGTTTGTCCAAAGAAGTGTTTTAGTATAAAATACGGCAATTATTAAAATTGCTCCCAAATCGTCAATAACGGCTAACGCTGTTAAAAACACTTTCAAAGAAGTTGGTACCCGGTTTCCTAATAAAGATAAAATTCCTAACGCAAAAGCAATATCTGTCGTCATTGGAATTCCTGCCCCCGATTGTGTCGCAGTCCCAAAGTTGAACAACATAAAAAGTCCTGCTGGAATTATAATACCACCCAATGCCCCAAAAATTGGAAATAAAGCGTCTTTAAAATTTTTTAGTTCACCTCGATAAATGTCCCGTTCTAATTCTAAACCGATTAATAAAAAGAAAATGGTCATTAGTCCATCGTTAACCCAATGTTCAATACGTTGTCCAGCAAATTGAGTTTGCCAAAAATGGTGATAGCATTCACCAAAAGTTGAGTTGGCAATTAGTAGTGATACAATTGTGCAAGCTATTAAAGTCAGCCCACCTGCTTTTTCACTGTCAAAAAAATCTTTAAATAGTTTAGTTGCTTTCATCTTTTAAAT
>JANPMI010000019.1:0-42345 GCA_031422725.1 Chitinophagaceae bacterium
GATTATTTTTCCTGCAGCAAGCACCAACGATGTGCAGCTTACAGTAAGCAATGGAGTATGCACTGACACTGCTTCGGTGCAGATTGTTCTGGATAATGAAGTGAAAGCGTCTTTTACCATGCCGGATATTATTTGTCCTGAAGATCAATTGGCGGTAATCAACACCAGCACCGGAATAATAGATGCCTGGCGATGGAACTTTGATGTTATTGCATCCAGTACATTAAAAGATCCGTTACCTTTTTTATTTCCAAATAATAACAGGGAAGCATACTACACCGTTAAATTAGTAGCATTTAATAATACACTTAACTGCCGGGACAGCACCAGAAGAACACTAACCGTTCTGGATCATTGTTTCATTGATGTACCCACGGCTTTTACTCCCAACAATGACGGACTGAACGATTATTTCTGGCCGCACAATGCGTTGAAGGCCGATAATTATGAATTCAAAGTATATAACCGATGGGGCCAATTGGTATTTGCTACCCGTGACTGGAAACAAAAATGGGATGGCCGCATCAATGGTGCTGTACAAACAACCGGTGTATTTGCCTGGATGCTCAGCTATACCCACCGGGATACCAGGCAGCAAGTTTTTAGAAAAGGAACGGTGACGCTGATACGGTAAGTGGTCAATGGTGAATGATTACTGAAAATTCACCATTGACCATTGACTATTGCCTATTTACTGTTCTCCCTTATCTTTGCACATGGCAACAAGAAATTCTCCCCCCGCTAACAACCAATCACAAAAATTTTTCGGTGAAGGTCTGACCTTTGATGATGTGCTGCTGATGCCCGGCTACAGCCAGGTGCTGCCCCGTGATGTAGAAATCAAAAGTCAGCTTACCAAAGACATTACACTTAATGTCCCTTTGCTATCCGCAGCCATGGACACAGTAACTGAAGCGGCGTTAGCCACTGCCCTGGCAAGAGAAGGCGGCCTCGGCATATTGCATAAAAACATGACGATTGAAAAACAGGCCGAGCAGGTTCGTAAAGTAAAAAGAAGTGAAAGCGGATTAATTATTGACCCCGTAACATTACTGGCCGATGCCACCATCGGCGATGCATTAAAACTGATGCGGGAAAATAAAATCGGTGGAATTCCAATCATTGATAAGAAGGGGAAATTAGTGGGTATCCTCACTAACCGTGACCTTCGTTTCGAAGAAAATATGAAACGCAAAGTAAGCGAGGTGATGACCAAAGAAAATCTTTACACCGCCCCGGAAGGCACTGACTTAAAAAAAGCAGAACAACTTTTCAAGAAAACAAAAGTGGAAAAACTTCCTATTATTAATAAACAGGGAAAACTAACCGGCTTATTTACCTACAGCGATATTTTAAAATTAAAAAGCCATCCCAACGCTGTGAAAGATTCATTCGGAAGATTGCTGGTGGGTGCCGGTGTTGGTATTACTAAAGATTTATTAGACAGAGTTGCTGCGCTACAAACCGTCGGTGCTGATGTGATAGCCCTCGACAGTGCACATGGCCATAGCAAAGGAGTGATTGCGGCGGTAAAAGATGTAAAAAAGAATTTCAAAAATATAAATATCATTGCCGGCAATGTGGGAACAGCCGCCGGTGCAAAAGCATTAGCAGATGCTGGTGCAGATGCGATAAAAGTTGGTATTGGTCCGGGTTCTATTTGCACAACAAGGATTGTTGCCGGTGCCGGTGTACCACAACTCACCGCCATCATGGAAGCAGCGTCTGCATTAAAAGGAAAAAATATTCCGGTGATTGCTGATGGTGGCATCCGTTACACCGGCGACATGGTAAAAGCATTGGCCGCCGGTGCTAATTGTGTAATGATGGGAAGCATTTTTGCCGGCACGGAAGAAAGTCCCGGCGAAACAATTATCTATGAAGGGAGAAAATTTAAAGAATACCGGGGTATGGGTTCACTCGGTGCAATGGCCACTGGCAGCAGCGACCGTTACTTCCAGGATGTGGAAGACGATGTAAAGAAATTTGTACCCGAAGGCATCGAAGGCCGTGTTGCTTACAAAGGTTTATTGAAAGAAGTGGTGTATCAATACACAGGTGGTTTGCGGGCCGGGATGGGTTATTGTGGTGCCGCTTCTATTGAAGATTTACAAAAAGCAACATTTGTAAAAATCACCAATGCCGGCATGAGAGAGAGCCATGCACATGATATTGAGATAACGAAAGAGGCACCTAATTACAGCAGGAAATAAATTCCGCTTTTCTATAATTCTTTATTTTAGTTGCTTTAAGTTCCCCGGCTTTGTATATTAGACGACTAAATGTGTTGGATGAAACATTCCGCACGGAAACAAACACCACTCCTCCTCACCTGCTTAGCATTGGTTTGGTTTAGCAGCATAGTTTCTTATGCCCAGGATAATCCGTTAAATTTTGAACGTCTTAGCACAGAAAACGGCCTTTCCTCTAATGTAGTCTATTCCATCATACAGGATTCCAAAGGTTATTTATGGATCGGTACCAATGAAGGCCTGAACCGCTATGATGGATATGGGTTTAAAACATTCCGACACATACCTGGTGATTCCGCTTCTTTAATTGCCAATGCAGTTTTCAGTATTTGTGAAGACAGCCAGGGAAATATTTGGGCTGCTACGCAGGGCGGGTTATGCAGGTTTAATTATGCAAAAAACAATTTTACAAGGATCAAACTCCCGAAGACTGATCCTCTACCGGAAACAATGCAAATAATCCAGGTGAACAAGGATGAATTAATGATAAAGTTCGCCGGGGTCAGTTTATTGAACATACATACACTGGAAACCAAGAAAATAACGATTGGGGGCAATAATATTGATCTTTATATTCCACATCCTCTTTCCAAAGATAAAAAGGGAAATATATACCTGGTTGCTTATGCCCAGGATAGTATCACATCAACAAACACTGTTCTCATGTACGATACACAACAAAAATCCTTTAATAAATTTTTAAAGTTCCAGCCCGAAAAACATCCCAAGCGAGAAGGATGCAGTTATTTCTTTATTGACAGCCGAAACGCCACCTGGATAGGAACATCAAGCTCAGGCCAGTTATTTCATTATAGCCCCGGCGCCCCAGTCAACCTGTCTTTAAATGCTGCAATGCTCACCACTAAACAGAAAATAATAAATAAAGTATTTGAAGACAATGATGGTAATATTTGGATCAGTACAGCAAAAGGTGTTTTCTTGTTTGATCACTCAACCGGCAACTTCAGCAACTACCCCATTGATCCATCCGGTACAAATGCGACAATAGTGGCCACGACCATTACCCAGGATAGGACCGGTGTCATCTGGATCGGCACCCTCAACGGTTTATACAAAATTAATCCATCAAGAAGAAAATTCAGGTCCATAACAAAAAAATCAGGAAGCAAAACAGCCTTATTGAACAATTTTGTATTAGGTATCCGGCCCATATCCGTAAACAAAACGATGATAGAATATTACTGGGCTGTACCCGAATTCTCAGTGCTTGACCTGCCCAATCAAACGATTGACCATTATTTATTGAAAGACTACAATTATACTGATTATCTGAAAAAAATGATCCTTAAAAACCCGGAACATTTTGATGAGGAATCTTTCAGGAGATCTTTACCTCTTTTGCAGGAAAACAAAAAAAAAATAGAGAACAATTACGCTTCATCTTTATTATTTGACAGTCAGAAACATTTATGGCTTTTAGCAGGTACTGGTTTAAAAAAACTAAATCCTGGAGAGAGCCTCAACTATCCGGATGTGATGGATGTACAAATATGGGGCGATTATATCTGGATGGCAGGTAATGCTAATGGATTAAGATCAGTTCATACACCTTCAATGAAACTAACAGAATATCTTAATGATCCCCATGAAAAAAATTCCATCAACTCAAATAACCTTAATTGCCTGCTTATTGAACAAACCGGCAATATCTGGATCGGTACCAGGGGGGCAGGCCTGGATTATTTCGATCGCAAAAAAAATATTTTCCAGCATTACACTATTGATAACGGGCTTTGCAATAATTCAATCTTCTCCATGGTAAAAGATGACCAGGGAAGGCTCTGGGTGGGCACGGGCAATGGATTATCCTGTTTTGATATAAAAACAAAAACCTTTACAAATTTTTTCCGTTCTGATGGCCTGGTCAATTCTGAATTCAACCGTTATTCTGCCTGTAAGCTCAGCGATGGGCATATCCTGATGGGTGGCATGGATGGTATTGATTTTTTTCATCCTGATAACGTCTTAAGTCCTGTCATCAAGCCTCAGGTGCAGATCACTGATTTTAAGGTATTCAACAAGTCTGTTTTTTCATACGCCGGTATCAGGCTGGATCATGACCAAAATTATGTGACGGTCGAATTTGCTGCCATGGATTTTCGGAATCCAGCAGCCAATAAGTTTGCTTATAAGCTTGAAGGAATAGATAAAGACTGGATATCAGCGGAGAATCAGCGTTCGGTAAGCTACGCCACTCTTTCGCCGGGCCGTTATCATTTTTTGGTGAAAGCTGCGGGCAGTGATGGGATAGGGAATGACATTCCTGCCGGAATACATTTCGATATTTCAACTCCCTGGTGGCGGACATGGTGGTTTTTTACAATAGCTGGTCTTTTTGTTTTTGCTGTTTTATATAGCATCTACCAATTCCGCATTTCCCAGTTAAAAAAAGTATTTGCAGTCCGGACAAAAATTTCTCAGGATCTTCATGATGAAGTGGGCGCCACGCTGACCAGTATTTCTTTTCTAAGTGAAGTTGCAAAACAGCAAAAAGAAAATGAAGATGTATTTGCCGATGAAACTATTGAAAAGATCGGGGAATTTTCAAGAGATATGATCGGTGAAATGAATGATATTGTATGGGCCATTAATCCTGCCAACGATAAGTTTGAAAAAATAGAGGCTCGTATGCAAAACTTCGCTTCCACTTTGCTGGCTGCTAAAAACATACAACTTAATTACCGATCGGATGGCCAGATAAAAAATATTGTATTGGGAATGCAGCAGCGGAAAAACTTATACCTCATTTTCAAGGAAGCAGTGAACAATGCTGCAAAATATTCAGGCTGTAGTGAAGTAAATGTGAGTGTATTCAAAGAAGATCCGCATATTCAGCTTGGGATCACTGACAACGGAAAGGGATTTGTAGTAAACGAAGGTATTGCCGGAAACGGGTTGAGCAATATGCGGCTGAGAGCAGCTGAAGTAAATGCAAAAATTCTGATTGAATCTCAACCCGGAAAAGGAACACATATTTCCGTGTCCATCCCCATCACCCAAAATGCCTATTAAATCAGCATAACAGATAAACTATCTTTATTTGAACAATGTCCGTCAGAGTAGCCATATTTGAAGACAGGAAACCTGTGCGAGAAGCTATTTCTTTATTAGTAAAAGGTACTCACGGCCTTGAATTAGCGGGAGCCTTTCCTGATTGCAGTAATTTACTGAGTAATATCCGGTACGCTGAACCGGACGTAGTGCTGATGGATATTGAAATGCCGGGTATGAATGGTGTGGCTGCAGTGAAACTTATCAAACAGCATTTCCAAAAAGTAACGGTAGTGATGCAAACCGTTTTTGAAGATGATGATAAAGTATTTGCTGCTATTTGCAACGGGGCTTCGGGTTATTTACTAAAAGACACTCCTCCTGCCCGGTTGATGGAAAGCATTATTGAAGCACACCAGGGCGGAGCGCCAATGAGTCCAACTATTGCCAAAAAAACATTGAATCTTTTCCAGAAATTCCTTGCACCGCTTGCCAATGCCAATTCCGAAGATTATCATTTGACTCCCCGTGAAAAAGAAATTTTACAATGGCTTGTAAAAGGCTATAGTTATAAAATGATTGCCGCCGCCTGTACAATCAGTTTTGACACCGTTCGGTCTCATATACGCAACATCTATGAAAAACTCCATGTAGCTTCTATGACAGAAGCTGTAGCAAAAGCGATCAGGGAAAAAATTGTTTAAAATAACCGGCAGATCTTGTCCCTTTCCTCACCATAATTGCCTATTGCCCTGCGTGGTTACCCTGCCTACATTTACACTTAGCCATTTTTCATCCTAACCAAACTAATTGTTATGAAAAAATTATTATCAATTGCTGTCATTATTTTATATGCAACATGTATTAATGCACAGGTCACCCAGGAATGGGTGCAAACTTTTGCTGGAGGGATTGCTCCTTGGAACAAGGGCGTCGCCACAGACAATTCAGGGAATGTATATACTGCCGGACAATATTATAATGGATCAGTCGAATATATGCGGCTGCAAAAGTTTGATGCGGCAGGAATCCTGCTTTGGACAGAAAATTACCTGCCGGCCGGCTCCACTTCTGCCAGTGCACGAGCTATGGTAATAGACAGCAATGGGGATTTGATCGTAAGTGGAGTAATAAATAATAGTTCCAATATAGGCTTCACAAGAAAATATGACCCGAATGGTCAATTGCTTTGGTCGCAATCAACAACTTCTTCGAATTTTTCCTTAACTACTGACGAGTTTAACAATGTATATGTGACCAGTTGGGACATGCACGGAGGAGGAGGGCTCCCTATAACAACTATTAAATATGATGCAGCGGGCAACACGCTGTGGACCGTCATAAACAACAGCAATACATTTGCAGGTACTCATGGAAAGATCTTTTACAAAGCCGGTTTCCTTTATAGGACGGGCGGCATCTGGATGACATTTAACGCAAGAAATGTACCCGTTATATATACCATAAAAACCAATGCTTCAACCGGGGCGCAGGTATGGGCAAAGACCTATTATCATGCGGATAAGATAGCAAATGGAGGAAAAGACCTTGTAGTAGATGCAAGTGGCAATGTTTATGTAAGTGCTTATGTGTATACCAAGGCCGGGAGTAATCAAAATCAAAATTGGGTTACCCTAAAATATAACTCAGCCGGTACACAACAATGGGCTACATTTTATGACGGTAATGGAAATGATTATTATGTTCCCAGAACAGGTGTATCAACTGGGTTTGACACTCCTGTCGGTATTACCATGGATAATAGCAATAATATTATAGTCACTGGAGAAAGTTATACCGCGACGGGGCAGTTTACAAGCCAGGATATGACAACGATCAAATACAGTCCAGCGGGTGCACCCCTTTGGGTACGAACTTATGATAGCCCGGCTCATGGAAATGACGCCGTAAGGGCTATAACTATCGATGCTTCATCCAATGTTTACATTACTGGGACTACTAATGCCACGACTATAAAATACAATTCAGCGGGTACTCAGCAATGGATAGTAAATTATTCTGGTGGCACAAACATGAATGTTCACATTGATAATACTGGAAACGTATATACTGGCGGGTCAATAACTGGAAATAGTCTATTGATCAAATATTCTCAGAGCGGTCCTCTTACCAAAAGAGATATTTTTCCAGTAGAAAACATCACCCAGGCAATACTTTATCCTAATCCTGCAATTAACCAGATCAACATCCGGAATAATAATAACAAACCGCTTGGTACGGTAAGCATTTATAATATTTCAGGAAAAATGATCTATAAAAATCTTATTGGTTCTTCCCAGGCAACTATCGATGTAAAGAAATTCTCCCCGGGAGTTTATTACCTGAGATCTGATAAAATGGAAAAGGCAATAAAATTTGTGAAGCAATAAGATGGTATGAAATTTTATCTGAATGGGTCTGAAAGCGGAGATAAAACCTCCGCTTTTTTCATTTTAGCAAAAGGGTTAAAGGCTCCAAACTTCCTGTTCTCTGGCATTGAAAACCAAATTACAACTTCTATTTTTACCAAAAGATTTCCTTGAAACGTTTCACCAACCTTTTCATAGCCATTAGCGGCGGTTTATTACTCTGGGCTGCATGGCCGGTATCACCACTTACTTTTCTCATCTTCGTAGCATGGGTGCCATTGCTCTGGTTAGAATCAAAAATTGAAAGCAGGAAACATTTTTTTGGCCTTGCTTACATCACCATGTTTATCTGGAATGTTGCTACGACCTGGTGGATATGGAATGCCTCTCCACCGGGAGCCGTTTCCGCATTTTTGGCTAATAGTTTATTGATGTGTCTTCCCTGGCTGGGATTTAAGATCGTAAAAAAGAGATTGGGAGAGAAAATCGGATATATTGCCCTTATCACTTTTTGGATGTGTTTTGAATATATTCATTTACAGGATTGGGGATTGAGCTGGCCCTGGCTTACATTGGGTAATGCTTTTGCTACGCATCCTGAATGGGTGCAGTGGTATGAATATACCGGTACCAGCGGGGGTTCTTTATGGATATTAACCGTTAATATTTTTCTCTTCCTTCATATAAAAAATAATTTCAACCGGCAGGCAGGTAAAACCTACAAACAACTAATTACTGGGGTACTCATTCTTATTCTTCCCATTTTCTTTTCGCTCCTTGCTATAATTGATAAAGAAATACCCGGAGAAAAAAATATTGTGATCGTTCAACCCAATATTGATCCATATGAAAAAGTGTCGGAAGTTACGGGTTCCTTTGAAGCACAATTACAAAAACTGATTGCTACGAGTGAACAGCAGGTGGACAGTAATACCTCACTTATTGTTTGGCCGGAAACCGCCCTGTACACAGCTTCCAAACTGGAAGAAATAAGTATGAAAGAAAATTATTTTCTCAATCCTTTATGGGGGTTCTTACAACGTCATCCCAATGCTTCCCTGTTTACCGGTGTAGAAAGTTTCAGGATGTTTGCTACCAAAACAACATATTCAGAAGAATTCAATGGCCAGCATTTTGAATCTTATAATGGTTCAGTGGTACTCGACAGTTCAGGTACCCATGCCTTTTATCATAAATCTATGCTGGTGCCGGGTGTGGAAACATTACCCTGGTTTCTTACATTTATTGACAAATGGTTTGAAAAATTTGGCGGCACCACGGCCGGCTATGCCAAACAAAAAGAAAGAACAGTACTGGAAGCAAAAGGAGGTTATAAAATTGCCCCTTCCATATGCTATGAAAGTATTTATGGAGAATTTATGAGCCGGTATGTCCGCAATGGTGCCAACATTATCTGCATCATCACCAATGACGGTTGGTGGAAAAATACTCCCGGCCACAAGCAACACATGAACTATGCAAGGCTAAGGGCTATTGAAACAAGAACCTGGGTGGCACGCAGCGCCAACACCGGCATCAGTTGTTTTATTGATCCTGCCGGAAGAGTTATCAATCCCCAGCCTTATAACACCGCCGCAGCTATAAAACTGTCTGTCAGACCCGGTAATTCAACAACCTTTTTTGTAAAGTATGGTGATATTCTTTCGAAAATGATGGTTGTGCTCAGCATTCTCCTGCTTGGCTGGACCATCACTTTAAAGATTATGAAAAAATTTTTAAACAAGATGTAAGCAGCATGAACAGAGAATTGCTATATCAGAATAAAAAAATATGCTACCGCATCATTGGTGAGGGCAACCCGGTAATTCTTATTCATGGCTTTGGTGAAGAAGCTGAAGTATGGAACAACCAGGTCGAATTTCTACAAAATAAATTTCAACTCATCGTCCCCGACTTGCCCGGCAGCGGCCAATCTGAAATGATTGATGATATGAGTATGGAAGGAATGGCAGAAGTCATTCACTCCATTATTCATGAAGAAAATATTGAGGCTTGCCCGGTTATCGGGCATAGTATGGGCGGTTATATTACACTTGCCTTTGCAGAAAAATACTGGAACCACCTGACCGCCTTCGGTCTTTTTCATTCTTCGGCTTTTGCCGACAGCGAAGAAAAAAGAGCTACCCGCCGCAAAGGAATTGATTTCATCAACCAGCAAGGGGCATTTGAATTTTTGAAAACTGCCACTCCCAATCTTTTTTCTCCGCAAACCAAAGATGAACGGCCTGATTTAATAGATAAACAGGTAGCTACCGCACACAACTTTTCTCCGGCCGCCCTCGTTTCTTATTACGAAGCGATGATAAAACGACCCGACAGAACGGACATCTTACGAAAAGCCACAGTGCCTGTACTATTTACCATGGGGAAATACGATAACGCCATACCATTGGAAGACGGCCTGCAGCAATGCCATCTGCCTGAAAAATCGTACATTCATGTTCTTCAAAAATCCGGGCATATGGGTATGCTGGAAGAAGCGGATGAAAGCAACCGGATTTTGGAAAAATTTTTGCTGGATATATAAATTTATCTTTTGACCAATCCTCCAATGAAACGCTTCTTACTTGCCATAGTAACCTTTTTTGTTTTATCGGAAGCGTCAAAGGCCGCCCATATCATTGGAGGAGAGATGCGATATGAATATATTGGACCTGGAGTAGCACCCAATAGTAAAATATTTAAACTTGTACTCATCTTGTTGAAAGGTGACGCTTCAGGACCAAATGTTGCCCCTCTCGACCCTTCTTACATTATTGGCATATATAATAATGACAATAATCAAAAATTTATCGGACCTGCAGCATTTAACAACTGGGTTATTACCCAAGAAAATCCTCCTGGCATTTTGCCTGTACCTATTGTGCTGCCAGTATGTATCCAAGGAGCTCCGGTATTAGCCTATACATATGCTACCTATTCACTTTTTATTGAATTACCTAATACATTAAATGGCTATACAATTACTTTCCAGGCCTGTTGTCGCATAAGTGGTATGATCAATGTAGGCAACAGTATTGGTTTTACCTACAATTGCAGCATTCCCGGAACTAATCAAATAGGCAATACAGGGGATAATTGTCCATCATTTGGATTACCAATAAATGTCATTTGTAAGAATTCCCCCTTTTCACTCAATTTTGGAGCTATAGATGTCGATCCTGGCGATTCTTTAGCTTATAGTCTTTGTGATGCATTTAATGGTGGTGCCGCCACTGGATCTCCTTTTAATGACCCTGCACCCCCGCCCTATAATTCTGTATTATATAATTTTCCTTTTACTAGCACCAATCCTTTTGGTACCGGTGCTACAATCAATCCACAAACCGGTGTGATTTCGGGCATGGCCCCTGATTTTGGTAAATATGTGGTTTGTGTTTGTATAACTGTCTACAGAAACGGAGTTCCGATTGCAACCCATAGAAAAGATTTAATTGTACAGGTTTCTGATTGTGTGATTACTACTGCTGTAGCGAATTTTGTACCTGTAACCTGTGATGGCTTTAATGTGCAGTTCTCACAAAGCAGTACCGGTGCCACTACTTTTTTCTGGGATTTTGGCGACCCAACAACTTTAGCTGACACTTCAAATCTGGCTATTGATAATTACACATATATAGATACAGGTGTTTATACAGTAAAATTTGTCATCAACCGTGGAACAAGTTGTGCTGATTCTGTTATCCGGACTGTTGGGGTTTATCCCGGTTTCTTTCCGGGTTTTATTGTCGCTGGTGGATGTTTTCAAAATCCTTTTCAGTTTACCGATACTTCTAATACCCGGTATGGTGTGGTCGATAGCTGGCGATGGAATTTTGGCGACCTTACCACCATTGCTGATACTTCCCGGCTGCGAAATCCATTGTGGACTTACGCTGGCTCGGGTATAAAAACTGTTTCACTAATCGTTACTAACAGTAAAGGGTGCGTTGACACTGCAGACGTCAATATTGACGTACTGGATAAACCAGTAATAGCTTTGGCATTTAATGATACATTAATTTGCCGCAACGATGCTGTTCAGTTAAATGCTACCGGCACTGGTTCATTCAGCTGGACACCGCCGGTAAATATCATCAATGCGAATACCGCAACACCAACGGTAAGTCCAACCAGTACGCAAGTGTATTACGTTGCCCTGAACGATAATGGTTGTCTCAACAGGGATTCAGTAAGAGTAAGGGTAGTAAATTCTGTTACACTCAATGCCATCGGTGATACAACCATTTGCCAGGGCGATGCCATTCAGTTAAATGCCGTTTCAGACGGACTTGCTTTCAGTTGGACGCCGGTAGCTAATCTTAACAATCCCAATATCATCAACCCAATAGCAATAACCAACACAACGACAACCTACAATGTCATTGCTACTATCGGCAGTTGCTTTGCTACCGACCAGGTTGTTGTTACCACGGTTCCCTATCCCGGCGCCAATGCAGGAAACAGTCCAACGATATGTTATAATACATCCGGACAACTGAATGCAAGTATTGTTGGTATCACCTTTAACTGGTCACCGGTTACTTATTTGAATAACCCGAATATTCTCAACCCCGTTTCCACGCCGCCACGAACTACTCAATATATTTTATCAGTGTATGATACATTAGGTTGTCCCAAACCAGGCAGGGATACAGTGGTGGTTACTGTCAATCCAAAAATAAAAGCTTTTGCAGGGCGGGATACTACAGTGGTGGTAGGCCAGCCATTACAATTCAGCGGAAGCGGGGGCGTCAACTATGTTTGGAGTCCATCCACAGGACTTAACAACACTACAATCTTCAACCCGGTTGGTGTCTATGGTCCTGAAATTGACAGTGTCAAATATAAATTAGTGGTAACCGACCTCACCGGTTGTGCAGACTCAGCTTTTGTAACGGTAAGAGTTTTTAAAACCAATCCTTATGTCTTTGTCCCTACCGCTTTCACTCCTAATAATGATGGCCGTAATGATGTAATACGTCCTATTGCTGTTGGCATACAAAAAATAAACTACTTCAGTGTTTATAACCGGTGGGGCGAATTAGTCTTTACTACCACTGTCAACCGGCAGGGATGGGATGGCAGAATAAGTGGCCGCCTGCAGGATAGTGGTGTTTTTGTATGGATGGTCAGCGCTGTTGATTATTTAGGGAAATCTATTTTCCTGAAGGGAACGGTGGCGTTGATAAGGTAGTGAATAGTCAATAGTGAATGTTTCAAAGCAACTATCTATTTATTTATTTCTTACATTCAAAGCTCAATCAAAAAAATAATTTATGTTTTTAAAACTCAATCATCAGAAATTGGAAGTTTTTACAGCCTCCCGTCAATTTGTACTTGAATGCTACCGGCTGACTAAGGTTTTACCTGCAGATGAAAAATTCGGTATGATTACTCAAATAAGACGGGCAGCACTATCTGTTCATTTAAATATTGCTGAAGGATCATCAAGAAAATCCGAAACAGAAAGAAAAAGGTATTATGAAATTGCCAGAGGTTCTGTAATAGAAATTGATGCTGCAATGGATATTGCAAATGATCTTGAGTACATGGCAAAATTTGATACTGCCATGTTAGGAGAAAAAATGATTACCTGCTTTAAATTATTAAGCGGCCTTATTCAGTCAGTGTCACGAAATTGACCATTCCCCATTCACTATTCACCACATTATGTCCAAAATCATTTTCATCACCGGAGCCACTGCAGGTTTTGGCGAAGCCTGTGCTTATAAATTTGCTGCCAATGGTTACGACCTCATCCTGAATGGAAGAAGAACAGACCGTTTACAGCATCTTGCTGATGAACTGGAGAAAAAATACAATGTGGCTGTATTACAACTTCCTTTTGATGTGCAGGTTGAAAAAGCTGTCACCAAATCCATCCGGGATATACCTGATGACTGGAAAGCTATTGATGTATTGATCAATAATGCCGGGCTGGCATTGGGAAGAGATTACTTTGACGAAGCTGATCTCAGCGACTGGAATACGATGATTGATACCAACATTAAAGGGTTTTTGTACGTTGCCAAAGCTGTATCGCAACTGATGGTAAAAAGAAAACAAGGTCATATTATCAACATGGGATCTGTTGCGGGAAAAGAAGTGTATGAAAAAGGTAATGTGTATTGTGCCACCAAATTTGCGGTAGATGCTATCAGCCAGTCCATGCGGATTGATCTGCTGCGGCATCATATTAAAGTAACTTCCATCAACCCAGGAGCTGCCGAAACAGAATTTTCGGTGGTTCGTTTCAAAGGAGATGAAACAACAGCCAAAAAAATATATGATGGTTTGAAACCATTAACCGCAGAAGATGTAGCCGAAGTGATTTATTACTGCACTACCCTGCCGCCGCATGTTTGTATCAATGATCTTTCCATCACCTGTCTGCAGCAGGCCAATACCATTTACTTCAACAGGAGTTCTTCCGCTTGATTCACCTCAAAAAATTTCTGCCGGATGTTAAATTCTCTTATCTTACTGTGCCTGTAAGCCTTATCTCCTCCGTTGGCCCGAAACTTGCCCGTAATTATCCTGCGAAAATTTACCTGAAATCAAAGATTTTCAGCTTAAAATTTAGAATAAGGAAAACCGCCTGTTATATTTACTATGTACATCCAATTCCATATAAGAACCGTTATGAAAAAACCACATCTCCTTCTCACCGCATTCATCTTTTTTAGTGTCACTGCCTTTTCCCAGGATGTAATCCGTATGCAATCATGCAGCAATGAAATGATAAGCAAGCAGGTTGACAGCCTGAAAAGTTTATATGGCAAGGATGGCTATGTGTTACTTAAAGAAGCATCCATCAGCATGGAGAGTGAATTTGAAATGCCGGTGATTGTTCCCCTTACCCAGGGAAGCTGGTACCAGTTTGTTTTTATCGGTGATTATTCTTCAAAACTTTACGAGGTCAGAATGTATGACTGGCAGGAAAGACAAGTTATTTATCGTCAGAAAAGATGGGGCGATATAGATGGAAATGTTATCGTTTACTCCTACGTTCCGCAATTCTCCGAATTCCACATGATGAAACCTGTACAGGTGAACAAACAAAAGAAAAAAAATCTATGCGGATATGTGATGCTGTTTAAAAGAACACCAGGTGCGGAAACCGGTGCGGTTAATCCCATTGCAGAAAATGTTACTGTTACTGCAAGCACAAAAAATCCATAATCAAATTATTTAATAAAAGAATCCCGTCCCCACATTGCTGTAGGGACGGGATTTTTTGTTGCCCCATTCTCTTTAAAAAAGATTCTGAACAGATGCCCCGAATCCCCGCATGGCAAAATGAAAAGTCATTTTGTTTTGTAAGTGTACTTTAATGTAAATAGAAAAAATCCTTACTGCGCCAGCGATATTCTCACCTGTGCACCTGCCCGGGTATTGGTAATAGGGAATGCATTGCTGATCTTCGGAATATTGCGGTTCTGCTCAAAATAAAGTTTTATGCTTACCCTGTTATTAACGATGTAATCTATAGAAGGCGCAATGCGTATAACTTTTTGTCCGGAGGTACCGAAAGAAGTACCCTGGTCAAGTTTGCTGTTGGCAGTAGCATCATCCCGCAGGCTGAAATCAAACCTGAAAGTAACATCATTATCTAATTTGTTTTTCATAAAAGGCAACTTCTTAATAAGCGGTACACCTTTTTGCCGCCAGTTGAATCCAAAAGTTACTTCGGTTGAACGGCTCTCGGCCAGCTGGTAATCTATCAGGCTCAAACTTAAGGTACGGGTCTTTTTAAATTCAAATCTTGTAGTCAGCTGATTGGTAAATGTCATATCTAATTCTATCAACGGATCAAAAGATTCCTGGATGGTAATATTTGGTACCAGGAAGTAAGGAATATAATTCCCCGTCAGCGGATCCACAAAACTTGGATAGCCAATCCGGTTGGGATCAAGGAATAATAACGCTGTATTAAAGCTGTTCATACTGAAAGTGCTATGGTAGCCATGCCGGACAGTGAAGTTGGTAAATATCTTATCCAGCCCCTTCAACCTCGACAGTCCATTATAAGTAATGGTCCAGTTTGGTCTTGGTATAATACCGGAGAATGGATTGGAACGGATATTCGGGTTATTATTCTTTGCCAGTTTTACACTCATCGGATCTTTATTGGTGTAGGCGGCAAGAAAAGATGGTATTACCACATCCTGTGCATAGCGGCCATAGCCTTTATAGTAACCCGGATCATTGGGATCAATAACACCGCCCTGGTAATTATTTAAATCAGACAGCCGCTTGGAAAGAATAGCCCTGTTACTCTCAAATGTTTTGAATGTTTCAGAAATAATATTGGGGTCAAACTTTGTAAATAAAGTCTGGTAAGAAATATAACTGACACTAAAGCTTCCGAGTGCATAAGGATTTAAACGGGTCAATCCCACATTATCGAATTTGCTGGTGTCTTTATATAATTCAGAATACTGTTTGTCAAATGTTTTATCAATATTGATATCAATATTAAAGTCACGGAAAGGGCTTAGTTGTGCAGTAATGTTAAGCCGCTGGTTATACCGCTGCCGTATCATTTCACTCACTAAGGTATCTGTTGATAATAATCCTTTAGCACCAAACCTGTTGATCCATCCGGTATCCGGTTGGTAGCCAAAAATAAATCCAAAGCCGGGTTGGCCGCTTTTCGGATTGTAGCCAAGCAATTTTGTGCTGTCCATATAGCCAGGTAACAAAGTGCCAAAATCTTCGGTGTATTGGATGCCCACTCTTTTCAGCGAAGTAGCTAACCTTAAAAAGAATTTAGGCACATTGCCAATTACCGGTAACTGGTTGGGATCTTTCTTATCTTTTACTTTCTTTTCTTTTTTCTTTTTTCCTTTTGTGGTGTCAACCTGCTGGGGACCGGGCCGCTGCTGTCCTCCTTTATCATCCACCTTTCCATCTTTATTTTGAGGCGGGGGAGGATTGTTGTTGTAAACAGCCCGGAGGAATCTTACTTTATTATACAACTCTTCAAATTTCAATTCACCATTCAGCGTTCTTGTCTGTGTATTAGAAAGTGTATTTCCTAAATTAATTTCCGGTGTTCTGGCCAGTAAAGACGCAGCCAGCCAGTTGTATTTGGTATTATAACTGGCCCTCAATGTTGTCCAGTCAAGCCAGGGAATTTTATTGGTAGGTACATTATAAGTGACCGTTGCTTCCTGGTGATAGTTGGTATTTCTTCCTCCTTTAAATAAATTACCACGGACAGAATCTTTTTTTGTTTTTGTATCAATGCGGCCATAGGGTTCATCCACCCTTGCATTATTGATAGCCGTGTAGTCAATTGAGATGGATCTGGTCAGGTTCCATTGCAGAATATAATACCTGTCGAAGGTGAAATACTTATTATAGGTTTCTGGTATCTTATAAGGTCCGCCACCAACATTTTTTACCTGTAAGGCGCCAAATTGCCGGAATACATCAGCCCTGAACGAAACCTGTGAAGGGGTATAGTTGAAATTAATGTCTTTGATAAGCCCCAGCCATTTTGATTTTGATTTGATCAGTTTCTTAAACGGTTCAAACGGTTTGGTTTGTGGTGAATAACTGTAGCCCAATGCCCCACGGGTACGCCGCAATTCGTCTTTTTCAATCAGCGGATTGTGGCTCAGTGTCTGGATGTAAGAATAGTTGAAATCAAAATTGGATACACTCCACACTTTAGGCCTTTTACCATCGGTCTTTAATTTTCTTACATTGGTAAAATTGATTGTCTTGATGGTGGTAATATCCTGCGCATCGTTGCGGATAGAATCTCTTTTGTCTGCATTAGCTTCCTTTATTTTTTCTTTAAGCTTAATATCGAGATCGTAAGGATCGTATTCAGGGGTGCTGCTGCTGCGGCTGATACCCATGTACACTGGTATCTGCAACGCCAGTTTTTTAGGTAATAATTTGCCGGCTTCAATGGTGGCAGAGGCATCCAGGATATAAACATCTTCACGGCTGCGTTCATTCACCCGTTGTTCTAATGTACCAAAGCCATTGCTCCGGGCTGTACCGGAAAGAGTCAGCGTTCCCAGATCAGCTAAGCGGAAATCAACACGGCCCAATGCGGCCCACCCACCTTTTTCATCTAATTGGGAAAGCCGAAGTTCATTGAACCAGATTTCTGTGCAAATGCTTTCCTGTGCCACATTTTCCACCCCCATCAGCATGCCCCGCACTTCTCCAAGATTGGGATTTCCCAGCATGGCAAACGACCGGCCATTGGGAAGTGTTTCTTTATAATATTGTGACGGTGCTATGCCCAGCTTATTTCTTCTTTTTTTCAAATCAGTTAAATCATCCAGCTGAAAATCAAGATTATTAATTTCCGGCCAGATGGTCAACGAATCAGTAGCACCGAAAGGAGTTATCTTCAAAGGAATTTTTACTTCATAATAGTTGCCCGAAAAATCATTGCCGATACGGATGACAGCTTTTATATCTCCATCCTGGATGGGCTGTGCGTTTAATACTGACTCTGCATGTACAAACATGGACAGTTTTCCATACTGACGCATATCCAGGTTCATTGTTTTGAAAACACCGCGGGATTCAAACTGGCCCAGGCCGCATACCTGCATACTCAATGACTGCTCATTTAGAAACAATGCTACATTGTTATTACTGAGTTGCTGTTGTCTTTCAATGCCGGGTGGTATGCGATAAATTATTGGCTGCCGCTGATCATTCTCTTCCACATTTACGGCCAGCACATTCACCGTTGTCGGATCAGGAACGGGCAGGTTAGTAAACAAACCACTGGTGTCAATTTTGTTTTTGAATTTTCTCCATTGGTTACGAACCAGTTCTAATTTGGCAAACCTCATCACTACGGAATCATCAAAACCGGTAGCAAACATGCGGATAAAACGAATGGATTTAAAGTCAGGGATATTTCCAACTTTCCGCTCATACTGATCAATGGGGATACGAAACAAGTACCATGTTTCGGCCCGGGTACTATTATCTGCGAGGTTTACTGTTACTACTCTTTTATCTGTAATAAAATTGGAACCTGCCAGCATATTTGGCTTGACATCCACTTTATACTGGAAATACTCTTCCACTTCATTCATCGTGTTATCCCTGTTCAGTTCTTCTGCATCAGGATACTGCGTAAAGGCATTTACATACTTGGTATTATTATCTGCAATAGGTGAATTACCATGCGGGTTATTAATATTCTTATAACGTTGCAGGATGCCCGTAACAGGTGGCTGATCAAAAGGTCCGTCCCGGTAAGGTTTAAAATTATCTGCTGAAGGATCAGGTTGTGCTCTTTGGTAAATGGGTGATGCAGCACCAAAATTGGCCTGCAGGCTGTTGAGATAGGGAGTAAATTTTCTTTGTTCAGCAGTATCCGTTAAGCCATCATATCCTACATCCTGGAACTGGCGGTCTGCAGGATCATTGCTGAATGCATTGGTAACCTGCAATGGATTAGCGGGTACTCTTCCCCATACAGTGTTCTCATCTACCGGAGCATTATTCTTAGGAGTAGGTAATCCATTTTCATATAATCTTTTTCCATCCCGTAAAAGATCTTCCGAAACATTACCGAGGTTGAAATATAACTGGCCGCCGGTTGGGTTAGCTGTATTTTGTATAAAAGGATCCTGCAACCAGAATTCTAAGTACTCTATATTACCTGTTTCAAAATCTGTCTGGTCTATATTTCGCATCAACCCGCCCCATGCCTGTTTGGGATTTATTAATTTTCCATTTGCATTTACCCTGGTGTTTCTTGATTCATAGTTATAAGGCCCTTTGTCCCTGGGATAAAATGCCAGATCGAAAGTGGTTAACAGTCCTTCGCCAAATTGTGTACTGACATTTGGAAATATTTCTTTGCGAAATACCTGTCTTGTCTCCGGTTTGGATAATTCTGCCAGGTCATTTCTCAATGGATTGTCAGAACTTCTTTTTTCCTGTAGTACTGATTCAATTTGATACCAGGCAATTTTCGCCCTGTTATATCCGCTGGCAAGGTCATTGTTTAATGCTGACTCCGGAAATAAAGGTGACCCACCCCCGGGGCCATTATTACCTTGCGGAATGGAAGCCATAGCCCAGCTTATCAAAGGAAAACGTAAATCAATACCGGCACGGGTGCCTTCAAAATCATCAATATATACCTGCCCGCCTTTATCACCTTTGCTTGAATTAATTTGTTTGGCATGACCCGGATCCAGCAAAGCAGCTTCAGCGTATGCCGTTACCGACGACATGGCTTTGGTAGAATAAAAAGGTAACTTATCTAACCATTTGGTAAGACGGGGGAGATTATTCCTGTAATCAATATCTGCTCCGTACATCCTGTTTTTAATAGGATCTTCTCCGTATGATTGTTTGATGAAGAAAGGTCTTTCACCCAATTGAACTATTGTTCCGCCGAGTGTCAATTTTTTACTGGCTAAATAATCCAGCCGCAATCCCAAAAAGTTTTTCTGCTGAAAACCAAATGCCTGGTTATTCTCATATTGAATACTAACAGGAATGCCAGAATTAACTATAGCCTGGTTAGTAACACGAAGAGTGCCCAGGTCATAATTAATTTCATAATCAACATTCTCCATTAATGTTTGCCCGTTGGCCGTTACTGTTACAGAGCCGCGGGGAATATTATATCCCAACTGGTAATCGCTGCTGCCGCCGGCAGAACCGGAAGATTTTGAACGGCCAACTATTTTAAACCGGTTAAGGTTGGCATAGGTTTGCGCAATGGCCTTGATAGTATCATATAATGGATAATACAAATACTTATCCCGCAAGGTTTGGTTGGAGTAAACATAATCAAGATCATGACCAAAAGGTTCCAGTACCGGGAAGATGATCCGGCTTTGCGAGGAGATAACGGTGAATCCTTCTACAAAGTCAAACACACCATCTGGTTGCGGATCATTTTGATTATTGAGCCGGTCAAGATTTGTTAAGGAAAGAATTGGCTGACCCTGGTAAGTAGCTATAACATCATTAGGTGGTAAATATCTTTTTTCACCAAGGCTTGGTTCCTCGTATGTCAGGTCAAGTTTGAAATCCTGTCTTTCCAACTGGCCAAATCCTACTGAATACACATTCTTCATCATCAGATCCCAGATAGGAAGATTGGTACGTTGTGAGGTGGCTTTTAATAATTTCAGGAATAAAACTTTTTGAGAAGCTCCTGTGGTATCCGGCGGCACATCCTGCGAAAATTCTCCCACCTGGAATACCCTGCCATTATATGTATATTGATAAGCCACCCCCAACACTTCATCAGGTTGCAATGGCTGATTCAACGAAATAAAACCAATGCGGTCATTATAATAATAATCAGAAGAGAATAATTTACGGGCAAATGTTTTTTCAAAATCCTGCACCGGCAAAAGCCCCAGCGTTGTCAACTGGCTTTGTACGGAGGAAGAATTGCGATAGCTGGGATTAGAAGTAAGTATGGAGTAAAGGTTATTTGCATCATTTCTGGGCAACACATCCCCTGTTCCTGTCAGTAATGTTGCCCGGTAAGGATTTCTTTCGCCGAGGTCCATAAAACCTACAACATCTCTTGTATCCGTAGTGGTTCCGTTACGATTAGTAACCCATACTTCTATTTTCAATATCTGCACCCGGGAGTTTACAACCGGCAATTGTTTCATCGCCGTGTTATAATTATTCCGGAAATATTGCCCCATTAGAAAGTGGCGGTTCTCATCATACTCATCTGATCTTAAAATAAAATTTTGTGCCGCCGAGCCACCCTGAAGGTTTTGTGATTGCCGCTGCGATTGCTGGTTGGCCAGTACGGTGGTCACATATAATTTTCCAAATTGCAATTGTGTTTTAAGTCCAAATAAAGATTGGGCACCTGGTATCAGGGTGCCTTTGGTAGAAAAATTGGTATTACCCGCCTGGAATTGTTTTAGTATCTGGTCATCCTGTCCACGATAATCTAATTTCAACTGGTTTTCAAAATTAAAATTGGCTAAGGTATTATAATTGATAGGCAGTTTTAGTTTCTCACCAATTTGTGCATCTATCTGCAATTGGGAGTTCATATTGAAATCAAAACCGCCATTCTTCCGGGCCCTTTCAGGCAAGGTTGGATTTTTTATATTTTGTCCCTGGTATCCTGCCAGAAAATCAACGTAACCTGAGGGTCTGATATCCACTTTTACTTTTCCATCCGGACCTACACCCATTATCCTGTTAAACCAGTCGTTGGATACTTTGAATTTCGGTTTGAACAACCGGCGGTTCATATTAGCCAGCAAGGCTGATCTCTTTTTAAAATAGTCCTGCTCATCTTTACGGCCCTGCATCCGAACAAATTCATCCATTGTAAAGGACGTTGGGGTGCGATAATACTGGTTGCCAATTTTTTCAACGATGTAATACTGTTTTGTCCTGGGATCATATTCAATGGTTCTTTTGATGAAACCAGTGTCTCTCAGATCAAAACTATTACGGTTCGGATTTGAATAAGGGTCGCCACGACGATCAATGAGTGGATAACGGCTGGTATCGGCCAAAAAACCGGTGGGTGCTGGGTTATAATAACCAGCGTTTGCCTGTACAAAAACAGCAAGCACAATGGTAATAGCTACCAGTGTACGGAAGATATGAGCAGTCTTAAGGTTCAATGTCTTTTCTCCATCAATTAGTTTCCTGAAAATAGTGGAATTAGAGAGTACGAAGTGCTTTTTTTATCAGTTCCTCAACGGACAGGTTGGATTCGGCTGCAATTGTTTTCTCAAGGGCCTGGCTGGCGGCCTGCCGGTTGATGCCCAAAGCAGTCAAAGCATTTAACGCATCCTGTTGCAAAGTATTGTTTTTCATAGGCGAATTATTTGATTCCACCGGATTTTTTGTCAGCTTATCCCTCAGCTCCAGCACCATTCTTTCCGCAGTTTTTTTACCAATGCCTTTTATCCCTTCCAATGTCCTTGTATCACCCCGAACGATGGCCCCGGCCAGTTCGTCAGGTTTCATGTAAGACAGCATTACCCTTGCTGATGATGCTCCGATGCCGGAAACACTTATCAGCTGCAAAAATATTTCCTTTTCTGCCAGGTCAAAAAATCCGTATAAAATATGGGCATCTTCCCGGATAAGGAGGCTGGTATGCAGCATTCCTTTTTCCAGTTGCTGAATTTTGGAATAGGTGTTCAGGCTTATCTGAACTTCATACCCCACCCCATTTACTTCTACCTGCACCACCGCCGGACTTCTGTGCACAAAATTTCCTTTCAGGTAAGCTATCATAGGCTGCGAAAATAGGGAAAGAAGGAAACAATTGACAATAAGCAATTGGCAAACAGTTCCTTTATTAAACCATTCCTATTGCCCATTGCCTATTGTCCGTTGCCCGTTGCCCCGTAACTTTAGCCACTTTAATTAATATCAGTATATGATGAATAAAAAAATAACGGCTGCCATCACTGCAGTTGGAGGATATGTTCCGGAAGACAGGCTGACGAATTTTGACCTGGAAAAAATGGTGGACACCAACGATGAATGGATACGCAGCCGTACAGGTGTTTCAGAAAGAAGGATATTAAAAGGTGAAGGCAAAGCTACTTCTGATATGGTAGTGCCTGCTGTCAATGAGTTATTAAAGAAGAGAGGAATCAGTGCCGGTGAAATTGATTGCCTGATTGTGGCCACCGTTACTCCCGACATGGTGTTTCCGGCCACCGCCAATATTGCCTGCGATAAACTCGGAGCAAAAAATGCCTGGGGCTTTGATGTATCTGCTGCCTGCTCCGGTTTTTTATATTCAGTTACACTAGGTGCATCACTGATAGAAAGCGGACGTTATAAAAAAGTGGTGGTTTGCGGGGCCGATAAAATGAGTGCTATCGTTGATTACAGTGACAGGGCTACCTGCATCATTTTTGGCGATGGTGCCGGTGCTGTTTTACTGGAACCCAATCATGATAGTTATGGTGTGCTGGACAGTATTTTAAGAAGTGATGGCAGCGGTTGCCAGTACCTGCACATGAAGGCAGGTGGTTCTAAAAAACCAGCCAGTATCGAAACAGTAATGGCAAAGGAACATTATGCCTACCAGGAAGGACAAGCCGTTTTTAAATTTGCGGTAAAAGGGATGGCAGATGTTAGTGCAGAGCTACTTGAAAAAAACAACATGACAGGTGAGGATATTGCATGGTTAGTACCGCACCAGGCCAATCTCCGAATTATTGATGCTACTGCCAGCCGCATGGGATTGCCCAAAGAAAAAGTAATGATCAATATTCAGAAATACGGAAATACTACTTCCGGAACCATTCCGCTGTGTTTATGGGAATGGGAAAGTCAATTGAAAAAAGACGATAACATTGTGCTATCCGCTTTTGGGGGTGGCTTTACCTGGGGAGCTACGTTAATTAAGTGGGCTTATTAATTACGGGTTAGTTTATCGCATCAGGATAATCTTTTCTGCCCCCCATTTATTATCCGCAGTAATATATTTAACGAGATAAGCACCGGAAGGGTAGTTTCCAATGTCCACCTGCCATCTTCCTTTTTTGTCCGCTGCAGGAAGCCTCATTAATATCTTGCCGCTGAAATCAGTGATATAAATTTCTTTTAAATCCTTTTTACTTTCAATCACAAACCGGCCATTAGTCGGGTTTGGGTAAATTTTTACTGTCAGAATATTACCCGGCTGTTTTGTGTCAGGCTGTTGTACTTGTTCAGCATCTTCTTTACTGCAATCTTTGGCATATAAAAATTGACCAATAACTCTTTGCAAAAGATTATTGAGCAGTTCAATTTCATACTTATCCGTTGTAGGTTCAATATGATTGTTGCCCACCCCACTATGATTGGTAAGAAAAGTATAAGTGCCATTGGTTGCCAATGCCATTGATCGTAACAAAAATTCTGTTGATTTATCAGTGCCACTACAGGCAATGGGAACAATGCGGATGCCCATAGCCGCCGCTTTTAAAGTTAATTGACGTATTCTTTCCTTCGCTTCATTGTGCGGCGGCGCATCCAGAATTAAGAAAAGCAATTTTGTCCGGGTATTTTTATTCCATTGCAGGCTGTCAAGGGCTGTTGCCAGTGCATCATCCACTGCCTCCGGATAATCACCTCCCCCGCCAGCACCCTGAAGTTTAATAAAATTAAGTGCTTTCAGCAGGTCATCATTAAACCCCACATTTTTGGTGAGATAGTCATCCTTTTTATCCCTGTAAAAAACAGAAGCTGCCCTTAGTGTAAGCGATTTGTATTTTTCCATGGTGCTACGGATAACATCCTCCAGTTCCAATTTTAAAAATTCTATTTCATCCCCCATGCTTCCGGTAGCATCCACTACAAAAGCAATATCAACATCATAAGAAACCTGGCAGGATTTGTCAACCACCAGCAGGTTCACCCCCTGAGAAAATTCAGAGGGGTTATTCACTTTATTTCCAGAATGATCGGTAATGAAATAATCCTCCCGGCCAATACTGTCTTTGAAAAAACCAGCCCACAATTCGGCTTTGCCGGTATTATCGGTATAAGTTCTCCAAACAGTGTCCTTAGAAACTTTATTCACAAGAAACACAGCTTGATTCATCACTGCATTATGATTTTTATCCATAAGCTGTACACTATATCTGTTGTTTGATTTCATTCCCCAGAATACACTCAACGATTTAAATTCATTTTCGGTGTAATCTTCCCACATTTTCCATTTATTAAAATCATTTATTTCTCCGGCTGTTAATATTCTTGATTTGGCTAATGCACCTTCACGGGTAATAATATTGGTATCCCTGAAGAAAAATTTAGTACTTGTATATTCCGGTTCTGCTGTTGAAAAAGTTTTGGAATAATAACCATCGCTAACCTCCACTCCCGGAACTTTGCCGCTTATGCCATCGGAACTTACTCTGCGGGTAGAATAAGCTAATTCCTTTTTTTGCTTTCCGGCTCCCATTGCTGTTACCACCACTTCCTCCATCGCTGCTCTTTTATTGAGTAGCACGACTTCAAAATTGGCATCCTTAATATTTTTTTCTGTAATCACTATTTTATAAGGCTCTGCGTCAACTGCCAAAAAAACAAGTGTATCGGGCAATTTGGTGGCCATAATTTTAAAAGTACCATCGGCATTGGTGGTTATGGCATTGGCCCTGTTAGTAAAACGAACTGTTACCCCGGCTGCATTCCGGCCTTCTTCATTCAATACACGGCCATTTAAAAGCTGGGAAAAAGAAACTGCGGGATACAATAAGAATAATGGGAGAATAAATAGTAAACCCTTCCTCATAGCATTCATTTAAAGGAAAGATGAAGTAAGAGAAAGTTTTACACAAAAATTTGCTAATTATTTTTTACTCCTCGTCCAAAGTGAAAAATCCGTCTGCGGCAATTTCTCCAATCCCAACTGGCGAAGCATATTGATTAATTGCCCCCGGTGATAAGTGCCATGAGTGAAAACATGATGTATCATCTGGTAAACAGGCATTTTAAAATGTTCTTTCTTGTTATTGTAATATTGAAAGACATGCTCCAGCGATAAATCAGAGGCATTGGTCACCCACTCTTCCCATTGTCTTGATTGCTGCAATAAGGTGCTTGTCAGTTCCTGCATAGTTCCCTTAAAATTTTCACTGGGAACGATAATCCGTTCCTGCATTTTCATCCGCTGCCACCAGATATTTTCCGCATCCAGCATGTGCAAAACAGTTTTGTACAGGCTGTTGAAGCTGCTCGGAACTTCGGCCAGTTGCTTTTCTTCAGGCAGAGTAAGAATTACATCTAATATCCGCTGGCTTGCCCAAATGTTATAAGCTGCATACTGCTTTAAGAGTTCTTTCATTGAAGTGGGTTAAAAGAATGAAATCAGCTACTTTTGAAATGGTTCAGTTTCCAAATTTACTTCCTGATAAATATCGGGATTCAACATTTCAACATGGATAAAAGTTTTCCACTAACAGGCTGGGGTTCGCTGGCAGTACACGGTGGCCACAAGCAAGACCCGATGTATGCACACCAGGTTCCCATCTATGCCAGCAGCACTTATGTTTTTGATGATGCCGAGCAGGGTATGCGCCGCTTCAGCGGAAAAGAAGAAGGTTATATCTATAGTCGCTGGGGAAACCCCACCATAACGGAAGCAGAAGAAAAGATTACAGCATTAGAAACATTTGGACTGGGCATTGAAGCAAAAGGAATTCTTCACTCATCAGGTATGGCAGCCATTTCCACTTTAATGCTCGCCACGTTAAAACCCGGAGATAAAATCATCACTCATTTTTCTTTGTATGGTGGTACCAATGAATTAGTCAATAAAATTCTACCCGGGTTCAATATCACTGCTATCATCACGGACCTGAGAGATTTGAATAAAGCAGAAGAATTATTAAAAGCAGATCCGGCCATTAAAATGATGTACCTGGAAACACCGGCCAATCCTACTATTCAATGCGTTGATATTGACGAGTTGAGTAAACTGGCAAAGCAATACAACTGCATTGTAGCCTGTGATAATACTTTTGCCACACCCTATCTGCAACAACCTTTTCAATACGATGTGGATTTTATTGTTCACTCCACTACAAAGTTCTTAAATGGACATGGCACAGCTATCGGTGGCATTCTGTTAGGAAAAGATATTGAGTTTATGAAAACGACCGCCACTAAATTGCATCGTTTGCTGGGAGGTAATTCAAATCCATTTGATGCTTTCCTGCTGATACAAGGAATAAAAACTTTAGAAGTAAGAATGGAACGGCATTGTCACAATGCTATGGAAGTGGCCGCCTTTTTGGAAGGGCATACTACTGTTGCCGAAGTAAATTATACCGGTCTTGCTTCTCATCCGGATCATTACACCGCCATGAAACAAATGAGACATCCGGGGGCCATGCTAAGTTTTGAACTAAAAAACGGCTTGCAGGGTGGAATTAATTTCATGAATAAACTGAAAATGTGTGTGAGAACCGTTTCTCTCGGCACCTGCGATACATTACTATCTCATCCGGCTTCCATGACACATTACAGTGTTCCCAAAGAAGAAAAAGAAAAATATGGCATCACCGATGGATTGATACGGATGAATGTAGGGATTGAAAATTTGCAGGATATTATTGCAGACCTGAATCAATCACTGGCTTAATTTCATTTTTCCGGTTTTTATTTATATAGTAACTTTTACTTTCAAATGCCGTTTTAAATTTTTATTTCTACCATTGACTAAAATATCTGCTATGCGAAAAATTCATCTTTTTTTTATTGCCCTGCTCTTTGCTTTCACTCTTACAGCACAGCCGCCAACCGATCCGAGACTGAAAGGCCTGGACACCCTTGTTGCTAAAGTTTTAAAAGACTGGCATGCTCCGGGTGTTTCCATTGCTGTAGTGGAAAAAGGGAAAGTGATTTACACAGGTGGCTTTGGTTACCGGGATATAGATAAAAAATTACCAGTAACAGAAAACACCCAGTTTGCTATTGGCTCCTGTACCAAAGCTTTCACTGCATCTATTCTTGGTATGCTTGCGAATGACGGCAAAGTGGATATGGATAAACCTGTCCGCAATTATTTACCTGAACTAAAATTTCAGAATGAATACACCAATACCCATGCAACATTGCGGGATATGATGTGCCATCGTACTGGTTTGCCCCGCCACGATATGTCATGGTATGCATCCTGGGCTACCCGCAATGAATTACTGGAAAGAATTCAATACATGGAGCCAACCGCAGCCTTGAGGGAAAGATGGCAGTATAATAATTTTATGTTCCTGGCGCAGGGATCAGTGATAGAAAAACTGACAGGAAAAAGCTGGGAAGAAAATATGAAAGAGAAAATTTTGAAACCTCTGGGCATGGATAACACCAATCTTTCTACCAAAGACATGGAAAAGTCCGCCGATCATTCACTGGCTTATGCAAGTACAGACTCTTCGATTAAAGCCATTCCTTACAGAAATATAGATGCCATGGGACCTGCAGGTTCCATCAACAGCAGCGCAAAAGATATGACCAAATGGCTCATCACCTGGATCAACAATGGAAAATACAACGGAAAAGAAATTATTCCGTCTGCATACCGCAGTGAAGCAATGACGATACAAATGGCAACCGGTGGTGGATTGCCCGGCACGGAGAATTCAGATATTCACATAACCGGATATGGATTGGGCTGGGGCATCAGCAGCTACCGGGGTCATTACCGGGTAGAACATGGGGGTGGCATTGATGGTTTTATTTCTTCCACCGGCTTCTTCCCGAGTGATAGCATTGGCATTTTTGTAGTCAGTAACCAGGGTCCGCCTGTTGCTGTTATCAGAAATTTTATCGCCGACAGAATGCTGAAACTCCCCTACCGTAATTGGAACAAATCGCAATTGGATGCTGCCCGGAAAGCAAAAGAAGCAGCTAAATCGGTAGTGAAAAATGACAGTCTTGGCCATGTGTTCAATACAAAACCTTCGCATGATCTTGCTGATTATGCCGGCACCTACACCAATGCGGGTTACGGTAACATTGAAATAAAATCAACTGGTAATGAATTGTCTTCCAAATTCAACACCATTGACATTAAGTTTGAACATTATCATTATGATCAATTCAAAACTATTCCGCAAGACCCATCATTGGAAGATGCTTCTTTCATGGTAAGTTTTCATACTGATGAAAAAGGAGACGTCAGCAAACTGACAATTCCTTTTGAAACAGGAACGAAAGACATTGAGTTTGTAAAAGAAACAAAAGTAATGGATGTAAAAAAAGATGACCTGCAAAAATATACGGGTGATTATGAGCTGGCACCGGGCATGGTGGCGAAGTTTTACATAAAAGGAGAAAAAACACTGTATGCATTTATTGAAGGTCAGCCGGAATATGAACTGGTGCCGGTAAAAAAAGATGAGTTTAACCTGAAAGTGATGAGCGGCTATAGTGTAAAGTTTGAAACCAATGAAAAAGGAGAGGTTACTGCCGTTAACTTTATTCAGCCGGAAGGAATATTTAAAGCACCCAAAAAGAAATAACCATGAAAAAAATTGTTAGCGGCATTTTTATTCTTTTTTTATTTTCCTGTCAACAAAAAAAAGAATACGATACCATCATCCGCAATGGAATGATATACGATGGAAACGGTGGAGAACCTTACAAAGGCGATATTGGTATAAAAAATGATACGATAGCTTTCATCGGTGATCTTTCAAAAGCATCAGCGGGGAATGAGATGGATGTAAAAGGAAATGCCGTAGCACCCGGTTTTATCAACATGCTTAGCTGGGCAACTGAATCTCTTATACAGGATGGCCGTTCACAAAGTGATATCCGGCAGGGTGTGACGCTGGAAGTAATGGGTGAAGGCTGGAGTATGGGGCCGTTGAATGAGCAGTTAAAAAAACAACAGCAGGAATCACAAACAGATATCAGGTACAAAATTGAATGGAATACATTGGGCGAATATCTTGACTACCTGGAAAAGAAAGGCATCAGTTGTAATGTGGCTTCCTTTGTTGGTGCTACTACGGTTCGTCTGAATGTAATTGGCGAAGATAACCGTGACCCCACTCCAGCGGAGTTAGACAGTATGAAATTGTTGGTGAGACAAGCTATGGAAGAAGGAGCAATGGGAGTTGGTACATCCCTTATTTATCCCCCGGCTTTTTTTGCCAAAACCAATGAACTGGTTGAACTCTGTAAGGAAGCGTCAAAATATGGCGGCTCCTACATCAGCCACATGAGAAGCGAAGGAAATAAATTACATGAAGCAGTGGAAGAACTGATCACCATTGCCAAAGACGCAAATATTCATGCAGAGATCTATCACCTGAAAGCGGCGGGAAAAGATAACTGGAGTAAAATGGACAGTGTGATACGAAGGGTAGAAAGAGCAAGAGCAGAGGGTTTAAATATTACCGCTGATATGTACAGTTATATTGCCGGTGGCACAGGGCTTACTGCTACTATGCCACCCACTCTGCAGGATGGTGGTTTTGGAAAACTCAGAGAAAGATTACAGGATCCTGTTGTTCGTCAGCAAACCATCAAAGACATGAATTCAAAAACTGATCAGTGGGAAAATTTCTTTTATGCAGTTGGTACGCCGGAAAATATCCTGGTAGTTGGTTTCAAACAGGACAGTTTGAAAAAATATATTGGCAAGTCGCTGGCGGCTGTAGCAAAGCTGCGGGGTACATCAGCAGAAGAAACAGCCATGGATTTAATAATACAGGACAGTACAAGAGTAGAATGTATTTTTTTCCTGATAGATGAGAAGAATGTGAAAAAACAAATCGCCATTCCCTGGCTGAGTTTTGGATCTGATGAAGGTTCTTATGAACCTGCCGGGGTGTTTCTGAAATCCAATCCGCACCCGAGGGCCTATGGTAATTTTTCAAGAGTGTTGGGAAAATATGTGCGGGAAGAAAAAATAATCTCCCTGCAGGAAGCCATCCGCAAACTTTCCAAACTGCCTGCCACCAATTTAAAAATTAAAAACCGGGGTGAACTAAAGACAGGCAACTATGCAGATATTGTAATTTTTGATCCGGCAAAAGTGAAAGACAATGCAACATTTGAAAAACCCCATCAATATGCCGAAGGAATGATCCATGTTTTTGTGAATGGGGTGCAGGTGTTGAAAGACGGTGAACACACTGAAGCAAAACCGGGAAGGTTTGTAAAAGGGCCGGGATACCCCCAAACCCGCTAAAGGGGGCTTTATAAAAGTCATTATTATATAAACAATCAATTATACCAGGTAATTAACAGCAGATGGAAATAAATATTCGAAGAGCCGTTAAAGAAGATTGTCCAAGATTATTAGAGCTGATTACAGAATTAGCCATTTATGAAAAAGCACCTGATGATGTTACAGTTACACTGGAACATTTCACCGAAAGTGGTTTTGGGAAAAATCCAGTTTGGTGGGCATTCGTTGCAACTTCTCCCTCTCCGCAAGGAGAGGGCCGGGGTGAGGCTATTCAAGGTTTTGCTTTGTACTACATCCGCTACTCTACCTGGAAAGGCCAGGCTATGTATTTAGAAGATATAATCGTTACTGAATCAATGCGGGGCAAAAAAATCGGCAAGCTTTTATTTGACAGGTTGATTGAAGAAGCCAAAGAAAAGAAATTCAACCGCATCATCTGGCAGGTACTCGACTGGAACGAACCGGCAATTAATTTTTATAAAAAATACAAGGCTGAGTTTGACGGAGACTGGTTGAATTGTTCTCTCTATGTATAAGCATTAGCTTACTCCATCAACCTGCATCTCTTTATTAATTTTTAGCACTAGCCCCTGCAATACTTTGCCCGGCCCTGCTTCGGTAAACTTAGAAGCACCATCAGCTATCATAGCCTGCACACTCTGTGTCCAGCGAACAGCACCGGTAAGTTGCTCAACCAGGTTTTGCTTTATCTCTTCACTATCCATCACCCCTTTTGCCACTACATTTTGATAAACCGCACAGGTAGGTGAATGAAATTTAGTTGATTCTATCGCCGCTGCTAATTCTTCTTTAGCAGGTAACATTAATGGTGAGTGAAAAGCACCTCCAACAGGAAGTACTAATGCCCTTTTTGCACCGGCAGCTTTCATTCTTTCGCAGGCAATATCAATTCCTTTTACAGAACCGCTGATTACTAATTGTCCCGGGCAATTATAATTCGCTGCTACTACTACTTCACCTGTTTCTTTTTGTACTTCTGCACAAATAGCTTCTACTTTTTCATCAGCAAGATTTAATACTGCTGCCATAGTGGAAGGAACAATATCACAGGCCTTCTGCATGGCTTTTGCACGGATAGAAACCAATAACAAGGCATCATCAAAACTCAGGGTGCCATTAGCAACCAATGCAGAAAACTCACCCAATGAATGACCAGCCACCATATCCGGGTTTGTCTGTTCGATGCTTTTATATGCAATAATAGAGTGAAGAAAAACAGCAGGCTGTGTTACGTTAGTTTGTTTTAAATCTGTTTCTGTGCCATTGAACATTACATCAGAGAGACGAAAGCCTAATATTTCATTAGCCTGCTCAAATAATTTTTTGGCAAAGGCACTATTGTCATAATGATCTTTACCCATTCCCGGAAATTGTGATCCCTGGCCCGGAAATACAAATGCATGCTTCATTAATTGGTGTTTAATCCTGGTAGCCGATAAAAAAAGCCTGATCTCGCCTGCGGCGAGAACAAACTTTTTTTGTGAGTGCAAATATAATATTTAATGCAAATCTGTGCTGATAAGTTTCAGGAACTCACTCCGGCTGGAATTCTTCTGAAACTCACCATCAAAAGCTGAGGTCGTAGTGGATGAGTTTTGTTTTTGCACTCCTCTCATCATCATACACAGGTGTTTGGCTTCTATTACTACCGCTACACCCAATGGATTTAGTGTTTCTTTAATAGCATTCATTATTTCCAGCGTAAGCCTTTCCTGTACCTGTAACCTCCTGGCATATACATCCACCACTCTTGCTATTTTACTCAGCCCGGTTATCCATCCATTCGGTATGTAGGCAATATGTGCCTTACCAAAAAAGGGAAGCATATGGTGCTCACACATACTATACACTTCAATATCTTTTACCACAATCATCTCGCTGATCGGTTCATGAAATTTTGCAGAATTTATGATGGCTTTTGCATCTGACTGATACCCTTGTGTGAGGTATTGCATTGCTTTTGCCAGGCGTTCAGGGGTTTTCAATAAACCTTCCCTGTTTGAATCTTCACCCATCAGGTCCAATACTTCCTTATAATTTTTCATTAACCCGGAAGTTGTTTTCTCATCGTAGTGTTCAGTCCTTTTATATGCCATATACTGGTTGCTGGTTTTTAGTTATGGTTAGTCAACAGGATACTCAACAAAATTTCTGGGTGTTTCATACAGTCTTACCTGCATGTCTAATTTTTTATCAATATGTGGTCTTAGTAACTTATAAATGACTACTGCAATGTTTTCTGCGGTAGGATTTAATTCTTTAAATTCTTCGGTATCAAGGTTCAGGTTCTTATGGTCAAACCTTGAATGTATTTCTCTTTTTACCAAATCTCCGAGTTCTTTCATATCCATTACATAGCCGGTATCTTTATTTGGTTTACCCACCACCTTTATTTCCAATTCATAATTATGTCCATGATAATGCGGCAGGGCACATTTTCCAAATACTTTCTCATTGGT
This sequence comes from Chitinophagaceae bacterium, assembly GCA_031422725.1. Taxonomy (GTDB): domain Bacteria; phylum Bacteroidota; class Bacteroidia; order Chitinophagales; family Chitinophagaceae; genus JJ008. The sequence continues at coordinate 33,776 of JANPMI010000019.1, forward strand.
AGCATCATCCCAGTCCCGGTTGAACAAACGGTGAGCAGCATTAAAATGCTCCCTCCTGAAAACAGCTACCTTTTTACTCATATATTATTAAATTTCGAAATCAAAAAAATAACGGCCCGGAAAGGAAAAGGTTTACAACAGCAACACTATTTATTGACCAAAATATTCTACATAAATCCGTGGCGTTTCGTACAGTTTAATACAGTGCAACAAAACTCCTTCAGGCAGATGGGGGGCTAATTCTTTCCAGATAGCAATGGACAGGTTCTCCGTGCTGCACATTTTACCTTTCATAAACTCCACATCTACATTCAGGTTGCGATGATCTATTTTGTCAATTACATGTTCTTTAATGATATTGCTCAGCCGCTTAACATCAAATACAAAACCAGTATCAGGCCCCGGCTCTCCCTTTACAGTAACCAGCAGTTCATAATTATGCCCATGCCAGTTTTCATTGGCACATTTACCAAAAACTTCTTCATTTTTTTCGTAACTCCAGCCCGGGTTGTAGAGTTTGTGTGCGGCGTTGAAGTGTTCTGATCTTGTTAAGTAAACCATGCTTTACTTTTAGTTTCCTCACAGCATTGGGCGGAGGAATTGTGAGGTGCAAAGGTAGGTGAAATGAGATTCTGAAGAATCTGTTACCTTGTGATATAAAACACATTATATGAAAATAAAAACTATGCTGCTACTGGCAATATTGTTTAGTATCAGTTCATTTTCATGGAGCCAGTATATGATGATGACCTTAGACGGCCAGGTTCAGGGTAAATTTAAAACAGAAAGCAATCGTCCCGGGTTTTCTGATAAAACCGAAGTGCTGGGTTATATAATGGAAGTTAAAAGCCCCCGTGATGTGGCAACTGGACAGTCTTCTGGAAAAAGGCAGCATCAGCCAATAACAATCTGGAAAGCCAGCGGTGCGTCTAGTCCGCAATTTTTTCAGGCCCTTACCAGAAATGAAACTATTAAAAAACTAACCTTGGAATTCTATAAACCTGATGATGTTTTCAAAAAAACAGAGGAGTTGTATTACACAATTATACTTGAAAATGCTTTTATATCCGGCTACCGTCAACTGATGGGATCGCCGGAGAACCCGGAATTTAAAGCCAAAAATCCTGGCATGTATGATGAAATTAAAATTGTATTTCAAAAAGTAACTGTATCCGAAGTAAAGGTAAAAACATCTGCAACCGATGATTGGGAGGGGCCAAGCCGTTAACAGTGTAATAAATTTACAACGATAAAATTATGAACTGCCTGTTAGTAGCTGCTACCGCTAAAGAAATTGCCCCTTTTCTTGATCATTACCGTGATACACAAAAGCGATGGCATATTGATATAAATATAGATGTACTGATTACAGGTATTGGTATGACCGCAACAGCCTATCACCTGGCAAAACATTTCAACCTCAAACGTCCCGATATGGTAATACAGGCTGGTGTGGCAGGATGTTTTGATACAAAAATTCTATTAAGTTCAGTTGTAGCTGTTAAGCAGGATACTATTGCAGATGAAAGTGTAATCGAATTAAGAAAACTAAAAACACTGTTCAGTTTGCAGTTAGTTCCTCAAAACCAGTTTCCTTATAAAAAAGGCTGGCTGATAAATCAGGATAAAGGACTGATAAAGAGAAGTAAATTAAAAGCTGTAAGGGGAATTTCTGTAAATCAGATCACAACTTCAAAGAAAATAATAGGATTTTATAAAGATGAATTTGATCCGGTGACGGAATCCATGGAAGGGGCCGCCCTGCATTATGTCTGCCTGATGGAAAAAATTCCTTTTCTGCAAATAAGAGCTCTCTCAAATTATATTGGGGAACGAAATAAAAAAAAATGGAATATGAAAGATTCCATTGCTAACCTGAACAATGAATTAATCCGTTTGTTAGAAAATTTATGAAATTAACGCTTGGTTTTTCTCCTTGTCCCAATGACACCTTCATCTTTGATGCACTTATCAATAAAAAAATTGATACCGCCGGATTTGAATTTGATGCAGTGCTGGCCGATGTGGAAACCCTCAACCAATGGGCACTGGAAAGCAAACTGGATATCACAAAACTAAGTTTTCCCGCATTTTTCAGATCATTGGACAATTACACATTGCTGAATGCGGGGAGTGCTATTGGAAAAGGCGTTGGGCCATTATTGATTTCGGATGCAGCACATGAACTGTCGGATGATGAAATAAACCAGGCTTCTGTAGCCCTTCCCGGCATCCACACAACGGCTAATCTTCTTTTTACTTTCGCTTACCCAGAAGCCACGGATAAAAAGTTTATGATTTTTTCTGCTATTGAAGATGCTTTAGTAAATAAAGAAACCGATCTCGGTGTTATTATTCATGAAAATCGTTTTACCTATCAGCAAAAAGGTTTGCATAAAGTGAAAGACCTCGGCGATTATTGGGAGGAAAAAATGGAGCTGCCCATACCATTGGGCGGAATTGCCATCAATCAATCTATTAAAAGGTCAGCAGCATTGAAAGTAAATGAGCTGATCCGCCATAGCATTGAGTTCGCCTTTAAAAATTATCCTCTTATCCCGGATTATGTAAAACAACATTCACAGGAAATGAATGAAGAGGTGATGCGACAGCATATTGACCTGTATGTAAATGATTTTAGTCTTGATCTTAGAGATGAAGGCAGAGAGGCTATTGAAAGCCTGCACCAGGTTTTCCTCGAATTAAATAACCAGGAAACTGATGATGAAGATGTTTTATTTCTTTAAAGTAGCAGCATAGGTTTCCAAACATCTTTTCCTCGCCTCTTCATGCACCACTATTGGTTTAGGATAAGTGAATTCTTCAAACTCCGGTACCCATTTACGGATGTATTTCAATTCCGGGTCAAACTTCTGAGTTTGTAAATAAGGATTAAATATCCGGAAATACGGGGTCGCATCACAACCACTACCAGCTGCCCATTGCCACCCACCGTTATTAGCCGCTAAATCAAAGTCGAGTAACTTTTTTGCAAAATATGCTTCGCCCCAACGCCAGTCAATCAGTAAGTGTTTGGTAAGAAAAGAGGCAACAATCATCCTTACCCTGTTGTGCATAAACCCTGTTTCATTTAATTCTCTCATACCTGCATCAACAATCGGGTAACCTGTTTCACCATTGCACCAGGCTTCAAACTCCTTTTCATTATTTCTCCATTTTATTTTATCATACTCCGGCTTGAAAGAATGATCCACCACCCCGGGGAAATGCCAGAGGATCATATGATAAAAATCCCGCCAGATAAGTTCATTCAGATATGTTTCATTCAAAGCCCCTGCTTCATCCGCCAGCACCCTTATGCTGATGGTACCAAAACGCAAATGCACACTAAGCCTTGAAGTTCCCTGGATAGCCGGAAAATTTCTTTGTTCTTTATAATTTCTGATAACAGCTCCCTGCCATTCATTTCCGGGAAAAGATTGACCGGCAGCTATAAAATTCATTTTCTCCAACGGGATAATCTTTCGCTCCGGTTGTTTATAAAAATTGCTGAAATATTTTTTGTTGGGATATGATTTAAGATGAAATTCATTCGACACTGCTTTCCATTTCCTTGCATAGGGAGTAAAGATGGTGTATGGCTTACCATCATCTTTCAGCACTTCATCTTTCTCCAGTATCACCTGGTCTTTAAAAGTGTGAAAACTGGCTCCCTGTTCGTTTAGCAGTTTTTCAATGGCAGCATCCCTTTCTTTTGCATAAGGTTCGTAATCATGATTAGTAAATACTTTTTCAACATTATATTCATTCAACAGCTCCTTAAAAATACCGGGAGGTGTACCGTAACGGGTATCCAATGACGAATCTATCTTTACCAATTGCTGCTGTATATCCTGCAATGAAAGATGAATAAATTCTACCCGGCGGTCGGTTTTGTCTTCCAATTCATCGAGAATATTACGGTCGAAAATAAAAAGGGGGAGAACAGGATTCCCATTCTTAAGGGCATGATACAGACCGGCATTATCATAAAGGCGAAGGTCCCGGCGGAACCAGAAAATATTAACCGTAGGTTTCATGCAGCTATTGAAACAAGACTAACCATGATTTGTTGTAATAAAACGGTTATAAATATCCACTGTTTTTTCGTTAGTATAAATTTTATCCCTGAACTGCCTCACCCAGCGGATACCGTTAATGGCATTAGTCAAAAAAACTTCATCGGCCATTGCAAGGTCATTAATGCTAAGTTCACTTTCCTGAAACCCGAAACCGGGAATCTGAAATTTTTCTATCAGATACCTCCTCATCACACCATCGATACACCCTTCTTTCAATGCCGGTGTAATAATAATTCCATCCTTTATTGTAAAAACATTTGCAACAGTGGAATCAGCAATACGGTTGCTGGTGTTTAAAATAAGACTATCATTCAGCTTATTCTCCCTGGCATAGTTTGCCGCCATAGTGTAAGGAAGGAAATTGGCCGATTTAAGATTGGAAAATTTGTCACAGCTTTTTTGCGCCTCAGGAAAAATATCTATTACAAGCCCGTTTTCATTCAGCCTATTTACTGATACATTCAAAGGCCAGCATTCAATTATATATCCCGGTGTTCTGTCTTCATCATACAAACCACCATTACCCCTGAAAACGGATAACCTTACCCGGGCCAGGTTTTCACATTCATTTTTTTTGCAGAGGTGCAAAATATCCTCTGCCAACTTTTCCGTGGTAAATAGTTTGGGAACTGTAAATTTTAATAAAGAGAGACCACCAAATAATCTTTCAAAATGATAAACCTCGGACAGGATAATTCCTTTTACCACTTTCATGGTTTCAAATAACCCGTCTCCGTACCGGTAGCCACGGTTAGACACCAGTAAATGAGGCTCATTTCCCCGAACTATTCTGCCATTGAAGCAAATGCTGTTCATTAATTCAAAGTAAAATAAAAAAAACCACCCTGCCTACAACAGAGTGGTTCAATATACTTGCCATGAAAGATTATGCCTGTTGTACCAAACCTGCTTTTACTGCATACATTACCAGTCCGGCCATTGATTTGGTGCCTGTTTTAGTCTTCAGTTTGTCACGGATAGCTTCTACTGTTCGTGGGCTGAGGTCCACTATATCAGCAATTTCCTTTGTACTTTTTTCATCGCACATCAGCTTCAGAATATTTACTTCCTTATCGGTCAGTTGCACATCCTGGGGCATAGAAGATTCTGAAGTACGTTTGGTACGCAAGCCACTCAACAGGGCTTTATTAGTAAGTTCATTAAAATAAAAATCATTTTCATAAACACCTCTGATGGCGTCGTAAATCATTTCAGCACCTGACTCTTTGGTGATATAAGAATTAGCGCCTACTTCCATCATTTTTGATATTACCGAATGATCATTAAGAAAAGACAACATGATCACTTTAACATTAGGATACAGTTTCTTTATCTCTGGTAAAGCAGTGAGGCCATCCATAATCGGCATTTGTATATCTAATAAAACTACATCGGGCTGTATATGACGAAGCAGGTTAAGCAACTGCATACCATTTTCTGCTTCTGCTACCATCTGTATGTCTTTACGGGCTTGCAGTGCTGTTTTTACACCGGTGCGGAAGATGGCATGATCATCAGCAATGGCTACTTTAATTACGGTGTTCGTGTCGGGGTTTTTCATGAAATTGGATTATTAATAAAAAAATGTATTCAGTATTTATTCTCTGGTGCAAGATGGAAAAATCCTGCAACATATACCATAGTGAAAGTACTTGATTTAGTATTTGCGGAAAGTACCAGTACTTAAAGTAATAAACGAAACTATACGAAATGAAATCAGCGTTTATACGATGGCATCAGTAAAAACCATATGTATTAAAAAGGGCAGTTATGCTCTTGTTAACATATCACTGTGGATATACTTTTGCTTCAGAAAGTTGATTGATACGGATGACTGTTTATTTCTTTCTCATCCAATGTCCAAACCGTCCAGAAAGTATTTCCAACAATCCTTTGAAAAACCAAACCCGATTTTTATCGGGAGACACTCTACCGGCCAGTCAACTTTCTCTTTTTAATTTTGTCAGCCTGAGTTTATCGAAGGCCCCGTTTTTATAAATCCAATACCTGCTGAAAGAAACCAAAAACCATTAAACCCTGTCTCTATCAAGCGCAACACTTAAAATCTTTTTCTTTTCATAACAGTAACGTTAACCCCGGTCCTCATAACGCCGGGGTTTCTTTTTGCCCTTTCGCTAAAGGCTACTTAGATCAAAAATTTTTTACTCTATTTTTTGGTTGAAAGGAAAACGTTTATCGCTTCTCCGCTACTAAATAAGCCCTCGGCTCTCCCAATGTGAATTTCTTTTTCCCGGGGATACTATAAACTTCTTTCAGCACAAGGCCTCCCTGGTTCAGCATTGCTTCCATTTCATTAATGGAAAAAATGTAATCAATACCAGTTTTGGTTTCTGTGTCGCCATTGGAAGAAATAATAATGCTTTCTGTTTCGATACGGGTGGGATGAAAAAGAAATTTGGAATCCGACAAAAATTTTAATCCCCCTATATTACTCCAGGATTTTTCCTTGAAATTTTTAAAAGCAATTTCCGCAACTGACCAGCTATTGATTAATAGATGGCCTCCGGCTTTCAGAGAGTCGGAAATATCCGCAAATATTTTTGTTACATCGTCGGCATTAAAAAAGTTAATGCTGTTACCCATGCATATAACAAGGTCAGCTTTGTCATTATTTTTATATGCTGTCACATCGGCTTTTACCACTTTCAGGGTAAGTTGTTCTTTTTCCGCTATTTCATATATCTCATTGGTATAATCGCCAAGATTATCAACCGCCGTTACCAGCATACCTTTTCTTGCCAGGGCAATAGCATGTCTTCCATAACCGCACATCAGGTCAAGTACTTTGCTGCCAGGCTGTAAATTGAAATAGGAAAGCATGAAATCAACTTCTTTCACTGTCAGCTCCTCAGGAATTATGCTGCGCCATATTTCTTTATACTCACCATCAAAAAAGGTATCGTTAATATTACTCATGTATGGTTAAGGATCGAAAGTCCATTTAAAAAGGCAGCACCTTCTCTTTAAGGAGAAGGTGCTGGAGGATGAGGTTATTCCAGCAATTTATTCCGCATAGCATACATCACTAAACCTGCAATAGTTTTAGCCCCTACTTTCTGTTTCATATTCTGCCGGATAGTTTCAATAGTCCGGGGGCTAAGAAAAACTTCTTTCGAAATTTCTTCTGTGGTTTTATCTTCAGCAATCAGTTTTAATATTTTTATCTCCTTTTCAGAAAGCTTTACCGGGTTGGGATAAAACTGACGCACCGTTTTTTTATGCTGTAGTTTCAGCAGCACTGCTTTATTCACCAATTCATTAAAATAAAAATCATCGTTCATACAGGTAAGTATGGCCTGGTATATTTCTTCGGGGTCGGTGGTTTTGGTCAGGTAGGCATTGGCTCCCATTTCCATCATTTTGGTAATCATTTCCTGGTCATCGTACATGGTGAGTACAATAATCTTCAGGGCCTCATACTCTTTACGAATAAGGCTGATAGCATTGATGCCATCTATTTCCGGCATGCGGATGTCCATCAGGATGACATCAGGAAGTTTTAGCTGGAGCTTATGCATCAGGTCTTTGCCGTCTTCAGCCTCCCAGAGTATTTTCAGGTACTCTTTGTCTTTGAGAGCCATCCGGATACCATCTCTGAAGATCTTGTGGTCATCGGCAATCGCCACTTTTATTTCCTGGGTTGACATGGAGTATTGGGTTTGCAGTTAATTTAATGGGCCAGCCTGCCGTTACGCAGGTAATTATATAACGTAAAAGTACTCTTTTTTTAGTATTAACTGCATCAGGGTAAATTCTTTTAAAAGATTTGTTTAATAAGCCTGGTCGTTCATAGTTTTTTATGATTTCAAAATAATCTCTCTTATGCCTAACATTTTACCATAGTCACTGTTCGTTTTAATTGTTATGTGCGGTGTTAAGAAACTTAAGCATGTTGAAAAGTCAATAAAAGGAAACAAAATGAGTATAGTAGTAATCTTTCATCGCCGTATTCGTATATTTTCATTCCTCTCCCGGAACTATACGATCAGCACAGTAAAAACCGACAACCTGAAACACCGGGGTATTGCTCTTGTACACACTCCGATGTGTGTATATTTTTGATGCAAGTTGATTGACGGAAGATTAAGCCCCTCAATTTGTCCAATGTCCTAAAAAACCGTCCTGAATGTAATTTCCAAATCCATTGAAAGCCATAAGCGAAATCCAATGTCAATCAACTTCTTTCCTTTTTCAAGGCTGCTGATAGCCGGAGTTTTCCGGATCTTTTTTTAATACCAGCATAAGGCAACTTCAACCGCTAAGCCCCGAATTTTTAGACCTTCTTCTTTTCCACAACTGTTGATAACCCGGACATTTACCCGGTAAGTTTACTATTTTTATGACCGTAAAAATACGAAAATTACTTAGCTATTTTACTTGTTTTTTATAGGTATGTTTACGATGAAAAATCGCTTAAAGCCTTACCTGTGCTGCATTATATTAATTTTTAAGTCTTAATGTGTACTA
>JANPMI010000020.1:0-33488 GCA_031422725.1 Chitinophagaceae bacterium
TTCATTGCCTTTGTTTACCGATGATGAAAGAAAAATTGTTGGCACTGCTTATAAACAGGAAAGCCGGGAACAGGCTATTAAAATAGGTTTGGATTTTTGGGGTGTGAAGATGAAAAGAATGGTTGAAGAAGCTGAGGGATTAATTGGCAAGAGGCAACAAGCAATAAACAATGCTTCTGACAATAAAGAACTTTTGTCTATTGCCAATTGCATATTGCTTCATTGCTGGAGAGGCGGTATGCGAAGTGCAGGTGTTGCCTGGTTATTGGATTTGTATGGTTTCAAAGTTTATACACTTGCTGGTGGTTATAAAAAATATCGCAATTATGTGCTGGATACTTTCAAGCTTCCATTTCAATTCAAGATACTCGGTGGATATACTGGTTCGGGAAAAACTGAGTTATTAAAAACACTGAAAGAAAAGGGAGAAGCAATAATTGATCTGGAAGGATTGGCGAATCACAAGGGCTCTGCCTTTGGCAATATTGGAATGCCGGAACAACCAGGGCAGGAGATGTTTGAGAATATCCTTGCGACAGAACTACGCTACCAGTCTGCAGTCAGCGGTTCACAATCGGCAACGGCTCCGATTGCGAACTGCGAACTACCAACCGCCAACTGCATATGGTTCGAAGACGAATCTCAGCGTATCGGCCAGGTAAATATTCCTCCTGATATCTGGAAGAAAATGCGGCAGTCGCTGGTATATTTTCTTGATATTCCTTTTGAAGAACGGCTAAAACATATTGTACAGGAATATGGTCAATTAGATCCGGAAAAGGTAACAGATGCGATAACCCGGATTTCTCAAAAACTGGGACATTTGAATGCAAAAACGGCCATTTTATTGCTAAATGAGGGCAAAATCACTGAAAGTTTCGACATTTTGCTGAAATACTACGACAAGCATTATTTCAAGTCTTTGCACAATCGGGAGGGGATAAATTCACTTCTGCACACTCTTAAATGTAAAACAACTGGTTCAGAAAATACCCGGTTGATCTTATTAGCCAATAAAAAATCTATTCATTCAGATAAGCAAACACTTTAACCATTGCTGCGTCAGCATTCTTAAACATATTTCCAGCTTTGACAACTTCAGAGACATCTTTTATATCCTTAAATTCTTTTTTGACTCCTGCCACTGTACCTGTTACTTTTTTGAATTCTTTCTTTGACTCCGTTACATACCAGTATTCTGTTTGTCTTTCAAACACCCGGTCATCTGGCCTCCCGGTTCTGTCGATCGGGGTCACTAATTCAGCGGTAAATCTTTTGTAGACACTATACTTACTGCCCTTATAAAGGCAGCCGTAATAGCATTTGCCCGGCGCCCCGATTATTGGTGCATATACCATCCTGATATCCTCTTTGATTAGTTTATCCTCTTTCTTATAGATTAAAAAGGAATCGAGATCTGCCGGCTCTTTTACAAGAACCTGATCTTTATTCGCAGAAGAAATAAACTCGACGTTTTGATAGTATACATCAAACCGGATGTATACATTTTTTGCAGTCTCGACAGCCGAATACATATCGCCCAATACAAATTCCGGTCTATAATAAGGATCCCCTTTTACCCGGTAGCCTTCTATTTGGTAGTGACCGGTTACTGGCAGCGAGTTTTTAGGAGTTTTGTACTGGAAAAGGACAACGTCCTGTTGGGCATGTGCCTGATTGAAAAAACATAATAAAAAGCAAAAGAAGTGAACCCAATAATTTCTTTTTAGTAAATGCATTATTGGAAAATTTAAAGCGATTAAATATAATTTTAAAAAACCAACATCAAATATAGTCATCACATCAAATTGAGGAGGTATTATTGCCTCGTAAAAGGCACATTTTCAATTAAAAATGGATAATTCGTTAGCCTGTTTTACACAATTTTAAACGGCGGTTTTCGTTAGAATCATGTAAATCCATAACCCCTGAAAATGCCTCCTAACTTGTCCACTATCCTTAACATTAATCTGAAAGGATGTAAGCTTACAGCAATTCTTCTACTGTCCCCTCTTTTTTTTCATGCACAAACCTTAACCGGTCTCTGGACAGGAGCATTGAGCAACGACAGTAATACCGTAAGAAAAGATCAGTCATTTGAAATTGCATTGACAGAATACCGGGGCAAAGTGTATGGCTACTCCCGCAGCGAATTTATTGTGGATGATATTTTGTATTACATTGTAAAAAGGGTATCAGGAACAATAAGTGGTGATGTATGTGAGGTAATTGATGATGAAATAATTTCTTTCAATTTTCCAAAGCTGCTTGATAAAAAAATAAAAGTAACCAGTACATTCCGCCGCAACCGAAACGACAGTAGCTGGTATTTAGATGGCACCTGGAAAACCAATGCTACTAAAAAATATTATTCCGTTACTGGTAAAGTAAATCTGGAAGAAGAAAAAGATTTAACCGCCTCAAAAATATTTCCCCACCTCGAAGAATTAAAGCTGGATGCTGATGTTGCCTTCTACAAAGACAGAAAAGAAGGCACACCGATAGTTAAAATAGCAAAGCCTGAAAAAATAAAACCAGCATATGCTGCAAAAGCTGATCAACTATCTCTCAATACTGATGTTGCGGTAACAACAAATAAGCCAATTTTACAAAGAGCTGAGGCCAGCCCGATTCCTGCTGCAACAACCGTTGCGGGACCAGGTCAAACAACTATTGATATTGCTGATATTGAAATCAAAGACGAAGATTTACCTGCTTTAAAAAAGCCAGAAACAACTTTGCCTAAAACAGAAACAAAAAACATTCCCACAAATACAGTTGCTATAACACCATCGGTAACAACAAAAACAATTGCTCAAAACAAAAAAATTGAAACTGCTGCAACTCCTGACAAATCAACCGCAGCAATTACATCAAACAATGTTGCAGAAAATAAACAAGTCGCAACAGAACAGGTCGCAAAAACTATTGCCAGGCAGGACCCGCCTGTTATAAAAACCCAAACAGTTGCCACAACAAAACAGCCCGATACAAAGAGTGTTGCCAAAACAACAACTCCGCCTGCAACAAGCAATGCAGTAAAAACTACACCTGAAACTAAAAAACAAGATATTGCTCTCATAGCAGTTCCAAAAACAACCCAGGCTCCTGCGGTAAATACTGTTTCAGAGAAGAAACAAATAATAGCAGCACCTCTGACTGCTACAGCAACACCCGAAATTAAAAAGCCGGAAGTGGATATAACTATTAAGGCTGCAACAATTTCTGGCAGAAAATCAGAATTTACACAGGTCGTTAATTTTAAATCTGATAGTTTACAATTATCTCTTTACGATAATGGAGAAATTGATGGTGACACGGTAAGTGTTTTTATGAATGGCGAGGTGCTGATGGCTAAGCAGGGATTGAAAGCCAGTGCCATTAAGAAAACGATTTATATCACTTCCGGTAATGAAGATTTTACATTGGTGTTGTTTGCAGAAAACTTAGGAAAATATCCACCCAATACCGGTTTACTTGTTGTTCGTGACGGGGATGATGTATATAATCTCCGTTTCAGTTCCGACTTTCAGAAAAATGCCGGGATAGTGTTTAAGAGGAAAAAGTAAATTTTTGACCGCAGAGGCGGGGAGACGCCGAGTCTTTTAACTCCTAAGAATAAACTCTGCTCCTCTGCATCTCTGCGGTTATTTTCTCTCCCCCTAATACCCGAGATTTGCAGGACTCAAGACTCCTGACTAATGACTACAGACTCAATTAAACTCACTCAATACTCACACGGCGCTGGTTGCGGCTGCAAGATTGCTCCTAAAGTTTTAGATGAAATATTGAAAAGCAGTTTTGTATTACCAGATAATAATAAACTACTCGTTGGCAATCATAGTAAAGATGATGCGGCAGTCTATGATTTGGGAAACGGTATGGCCTTAATTTCTACGACTGACTTCTTTATGCCGATTGTAGATGATGCCTATGATTTTGGAAGAATTGCAGCGGCCAATTCCATCAGTGATGTGTATGCCATGGGCGGAAAGCCGCTGATGGCTATTGCCATACTTGGCTGGCCGGTGGAGAAGCTGCCTGTTGAATTAGCACAAAAAGTTATTGAAGGCGGAAGAATAGTTTGTGCCGAAGCCGGTATTCCATTAGCAGGCGGACATAGCATTGATTCACAGGAGCCAATTTTTGGCCTTGCTGTAACAGGTATTGTACCGATAGAAAATTTGAAACAAAACAATACTGCACAGGAAGGTGATTATTTATTTCTTACCAAACCGCTTGGTGTTGGCATTTTATCTACTGCACAAAAAAGAGGATTGCTGAAAGATGAACATTTGCCAATAATGATTAAGCAAATGACAACATTAAATAAAATAGGCGAGGAGCTCGGCAAAATAAAAGGTGTAACCGCCATGACGGATGTAACCGGTTTTGGTTTGCTCGGCCATTTAATAGAAATGGCAGAAGGCAGCGGACTGAGTGCAGAAATTTATTATGACAAACTACCGATTGCCGCAGGAGTGAAAGAATATATCAGTCAACGCATTTTTCCGGATGCTACTACAAGAAACTGGAGCAGCTACAGCGATAAAGTAAAATTTATGCCCGGCGTAAACGTAATGGAGGCTTTTACATTATTGCCTGACCCGCAGACGAATGGGGGATTGCTGGTGAGTGTGAAGGAAGAGAGTTTGAGTGAAGTGAAAGACATATTAACACAAAACTCTCTTTCTACATTTGTAATTCCGATAGGGCAGATGACTAAGGCGAATGATAAAAAAGTTTACATAAAATAGCTCATGTCAGCATTTTTTGGATTTATAAGTAAAACATATGCGATAATCGCAAGTGATACCCTATGTTCGTTCAAACCAAAGGAGGGAGATAACGAGTTATTACCCCGGAGTTATACATGTAAGACATTCTTACTTCCTCAATATAAATCAGCATTTGCTATTACAGGAACCTTACAAGCAGGCTTATGTTTTTTTAATAACACAGTTGAATTTACATACGGCTTTGATATCGACTCTCTAGTAAATATTGACCTTCTCCATTTTCGAAAGAAATTAGAATCAGAGTATGAAGAGTTTCCGACAGGAACAATCTATTTATTTGGGTACAGTTCCATACAAGAAACATTCAAAGGGTTTAAACTTGTTGTCAACTCAAAGGCAGAGCTTAAATGGTGCGAAATGCCTGCCGAAAACCTAATATTTAAACCTTTTGTAGATAACTGGGAGGAAAAAATATCCCACTCTGATATTCAAAGAAATACTCATCAACTCATAATTGATATGATGAAGCTTCAAAAACAAGAAGACAAAACAAAACAACTTGACGACCAAGTTGGTATTGGGGGAGAAATTGTGTGTACGGAATTAGTAATTGACAATCAAACCGCTGTATTAACGATAACAACACAAATTGTACATCAATTTGATGATTATTTCACTTTAGGCGAGAGGATGGCAAGTAGCAAATAGGTTAATTGATTAACAGCAATCAACGGTTTATTCGCTTACCTTCTATTAGTCCTATCCAAAAAAACTTCCGCCATCATACACCGAACACTTCCACCTTCTACTTCTTCAATAGTTGGTACAGCAATTGGCAGCAACGTGGAATAGGCTTCCAGCATTTCTTTTTGTTCCTTTCTTAAAGAACTATAAGCTGCCTGGCTCATGATTAAGAATTTTTCTCCTTTGCTATTTTTTACCTGTAGCATATTGCCCGCAAATTGGTGCATCTGCTCACGGGTAATGGCAATGATACTGTGATTGGTTGATTCCAATAATTGCCGCACGGCAATCAATTCCCATTCTTCTTCAATAGCTTCTTCACATAGTACACAAAAGTCTTCGCCGAGTGCCATCATTACATTGGTATGATATACTGGCATTCCGTTTTTGTCAGTAGCCAAAAAAACAATGGCCTGGTAACCATTGGTAGCGGCATATTTTTCTAATACTGATAAACTGGTTCTTTCAGATACACAGGCATAAATCATTTTGTGGTCATGGTCAATTACCATGCTGCCCGTCCCTTCTAAAAACTGTCCTTCGGCTTCGTATTCACTCCAGTCCTGCACATCTTTTATCACAAATGCGGCGGCAAGCTGCTGTACTATCTCATCTCTTTTTTCAATCCGCCTGTTAGGTGCATACATGGGAAAAACTGAAACAATTCCTCCTGGTGATGTGCTGAGCCAGTTGTTTGGAAAAATGGCATCGGGCTTGGCTGGCTCTTTGTTGTCTTCAATAACCAATACATTAATATTATGGCTCCGCAGTGATTGCACCATGTTGTCAAATTCTATCAATGCATTTTGTTGTATTTCTTCTTTGCTTATATCCGGATTAGATTGAAAATAATTATTTGTCGCTGTTTCTTCGTTGAAACCAAAAGCGGCAGGGCGTATCATTAATATGGTAGAAGCAAGTGGCATGCCCCAAACCCCTAAAGGGGCTTAGCAAGAGTTTTGCAATTAGAAAATTCTTTACTGATGCGAATATCAAGAAGCGGTTTGTTCATAGTTGAATACTATTAAAGTAGTGCATCTATCTTTTTTGCCAGCTTATGGTCTTTGTCCGTTACTACATCTCCGGCATCATGAGTGCTCAACCATATTTCAACAGTATTATAAACATTGGTCCATAGCGGATGATGGTCCATTTTTTCTGCTTCGATCGCCACTCTCGTCATAAACGCAAAGGCTTCGCTGAAGTTTTTGAACTGAAATTTCCGGTATAATTTATTGTCTGTTTCTTTCCACATACTGGTTGCTGGTTTTTAGTTACTGGTTATTAAAAATCAAAAAACAAGATGCTCTTTGTTTTTTATTTTTTCATTTGTCAATTCAATTACTAACTGCACACTATTAATTGTCCGGATGGTTTGAATGGTTTCCTGCAGCGATTCATCGCTTACTTCATCGCCTTTCATCAGCCACAAAAAATCAAGGTGCTTGAATTCAGGTAATAAATATTCTCCGTCGAATTGGTTGTTGTAAACATAGTGTGATAGGAAACGGGTAGGCTCACAATATTCATACACACCAAAAAAATACCACCGTTTTTTCTTGAGTAGTTTTATTTCAATATCATTATTGCTGCGAAAGTCGAGGCCGATGCTTGTATTGAGGTGCCAGCAAAACTGATAGTCTTTTACCGGGGCCATTACACCCAGCAGACGGGTGTCGGCAAAAAAATCATCGGTGAGTTCTTTATTATCCAGTACCAATTTAGTGCTCCTGTCTGCCATAAGAAGGTTTCATCTGTAATTTACAATTTAAAATTCAACCATTGCTTCCAGGGTTTCGTTTCCTCTTTTGAATTTTACTTTTGTTTTTTCTCCCTTTTTAAATTTGCCAAGAGCCTGCATATAATTTTCAAGGGATGAAATATTAATATCGCCCAATTGTATAATTATATCACCGGCTTTTAATCCTGCTTTTTGTGCCGGTTTGCCTTCGCTTACACCGTCGGCTCTTACACCGGTGCCTGCATACGTATAATCGGGCATGATGCCCATGGAAACACTGAACCTGGCGGAAGTAGTAGTTTGTGTTTCTCTTGTTTTAGTAAATGCCAACTTTTGTTTGTCGTTTAATGATTCGATGGTGGAAAGTATATGCTGGATAATGACCTGCTCCCCGTTGTAGTTTATCTTATCGGCATCGTCAGAAGGTTTATGATAATCTGTATGCAGCCCTGTAAAATAAAACAGTACAGGAATATCTTTTCTATAGAAAGAAGTATGGTCGCTGGGGCCGGTTCCGCTGCTGTCAATTTTAATTATCAATGAGGGAACCGTCTTCTTTACTTTATTCGGAAGATTAAAATATTCTTTGCTGATAACATTCGGCCACTCAGGAGAAGTGCCGTATCCCCCAATAGTTATTACCTTGGTGCTGTCATTTAACCTTCCCACCATATCCATATTAATCATGTAATTCACCGTCTTTAAATCAATGGTCGAGTTTTCTGTAAAATATTTTGAACCAAATAAACCCAGCTCTTCTCCGGAAAAAGCAATGAAGAGATAATTGTTGTTCGTTGCTTTGGATGATTTTAGTTTTCTTGCCAGCTCTATCAATGCTGCTGTGCCGCTTGCATTATCATCGGCTCCGTTGTGAATACTTTTCTCCCCGGTTCTTATCATCGAGTTGCCGTCTTCGCCGTATCCGAGATGGTCGTAGTGGGCGCCAAGAATGACAGTAGTAGCCGCTCGGTTATTTATATAACCAATCACATTGTGGCCAATCCTGTTTTTTTCGCTGATTAAAATTTGCATTTTAATATTCAGTGTAGCGGCTTTATCTGTAAAGTATTTTTTTGCTGCTTCTTTTGATATATACAAAACAGGAATTGATAACTGCTCTGTTTTATCCTTACTATCAAACACCAACTTATCATCTTCGGCAGATGTATTATATAATATAACTGCGGATGCACCACGGTCTTTTGCTTTTTTAGAATTGGTGCGGATGTAATCTGACAAATCGAAATGCGGATTGGTTTTATTTTCCTCCAGGGTTTCTTTTAAATCAAAAAACCATGGCATGTCTGCTTCCTGCACAGCAATGGCGGGCAGTGCTTCTAAATTTATAGCGGGACTGAAAGGAAAAGGAAAAAAATCTTTTCCTACTTCAAGTTTGCTTCCATTAATAATTAACTCTGTAACCGAATCTATTTGTTTGCCATCATTCACCACAAAAGACTGCGGATAATATTCTGTTCCCTTTGGTGTCAATCCGATTGTTTTGAATTGGTTGATGATATATTGCATCGCCAGTTCTTCGCCATTCGTTCCGGTTCTTCTGCCTTCCAATTTATCATCGGCGAGGTATTGAATGTGGGCTTTAAGATTATATAATGTTTGTGTGTCTGTTTTGCTGATGTTCTTTGGGGAAGAACAAGCAGAGAATATTACTGTTATTAAAAATGCTTTTGAAAAAATGGAATACATAAGTGGCGGTTATGAGACAAAGGTATTAGAGTGATGACAATGGTAAAGTTATTTATTGTAAAAATTATACTGATTGCGGCCTTACCCCACAATGCCGCTGATATTTGTAACCTCTGATTTCCCTCTCCGGCCGGAGAGGGGGTGCGGAGTCTCCACTATTAATACATCATGTTGGGGTGAGGCGTTGTTGCCCACTGAACCGAACGATGAATGGTGCGACGCAAGGGACGATGCCCAAAGAACAGGACGCTGGCTAACAAATTTTCTCCCGATACAGTGTCCTAAAAATCGCAATTCGTAAGGCTGTTTGCTGTTACCATTTTACATTTGCAGGATTACTTCGGGTGAAAAATAACAAACTACATATTGCATTGGTGGGTAATCCCAACAGCGGGAAAAGTTCGCTGTTTAACTGCCTGACCGGGTTGAAACAACAAGTGGGCAATTTTCCGGGTGTGACGGTTGATAAAAAAACCGGCACCACTTCATTATCGGCGTCGGTAAATGCAGAAGTGATTGACCTGCCGGGAACATATAGTTTGTACCCCAGGCGGCAGGATGAATGGGTGAGTTATAAAGTGTTGGTTGGCGAGGATAAGCAAATAAAAGCCGATGTCGTAGTGGCGGTGGCGGATGCCAGCAACCTGAAACGGAATCTTCTTTTCTGCTCACAGATTATTGATTTGAAAGTGCCGGTAGTGATTGCCTTGACGATGATGGACATGGCGAAACGAAAAGGAATTAAGATTGACATTGCTGCATTGGAAAGAGAATTGGGGGTGCCGGTAGTAGCTGTGAATCCAAGAAAGAATAAAGGCATTGCGCAATTGAAAAAAGCTGTTGAACAAACGGCGCAAGGTTTATATCAATCACCCGTCAGGGATTTTATTGATAATAAAGCATTGGCGGAAGCTTCTATTGATGAAGTAAAAACACATTTTCCACAGTTAAGTGATTATGGAGCTATTCATTATCTCATCAATCATGAGTCGTTTGATTTGAATGAGAAGATGCAGCAGACGATAGAAGATATTGAGGAGATAAATAATTTTAATCCCACGAAGACACAAGCCGAAGAAATATTGCAACGATACAGCCGCATCCGGCATATTATGCAGCAGACAGTGTCGGAACCGGACCCGTTGCAAAAATCTTTGTTTACTGAACGCCTTGATAATCTTTTGCTGCACCGGGTTTGGGGCTATGCCATTTTGCTGGGTGTTTTGTTTTTATTGTTTCAAAGTGTATTCTGGCTGGCGCAGTTTCCGATGGACTGGATTGAGCTGGGTTTTGCAAAACTCAGTCAGGGTCTTTCATCATCACTGCCCGATAACCGTTGGACGGATTTATTAATAAATGGAGTGATAGCCGGGCTCAGCGGCATACTTATGTTTGTGCCGCAGATAATGATTTTGTTTGGGTTGATAACTCTTTTGGAAGACACCGGCTACATGGCCCGCATCAGTTTTTTAAGTGACAGATTAATGCGGAGCGTAGGACTGAATGGTAAAAGTGTGATGCCGATGATAAGTGGATTTGCCTGTGCTGTACCTGCTATTATGAGTGCAAGAAATATTGAGAATAAAAAAGAACGGCTGCTGACGATATTGATAACACCGCTGATGAGTTGCTCGGCAAGATTGCCTGTTTACACAATTTTAATCGGATTGGTGATTCCAAAAACATATTTACTCGGCTTTCTCGGTGTGCAGGGTTTGGTGATGATGGGATTGTATTTGCTCGGCCTGGTGATGGCATTAATTGTTTCTTATGTGGCCAAATGGTTTATTAAGAGTAATGAGAAAAGTTTTTTCATTTTGGAATTGCCAACTTATCGTTCTCCAAGATGGAATAATGTGCTGCCAACGATGATTAGCAAGGCGAAGATTTTTGTTTTTGATGCCGGTAAAGTGATTATGGTAATAAGTTTAATTCTGTGGGCCCTTTGTTCTTTTGGTCCGGGAAACAGAATGCAGCAGGTTACTCAACAGTATGAGCAATCCAAATTACAACCAGGAACTAACGTATCACAACTGAATAAAGAATACCAGACAGCAAAACTGGAAAATTCCTATGCCGGGATACTGGGAAAAACAATTGAACCCGCCATTGCACCGTTGGGTTATGATTGGAAAATTGGTATTGCATTAATCACCTCGTTTGCCGCCAGGGAAGTTTTTGTGGGAACGATGGCCACCATCTACAGTGTTGGTGATAATGATGAAGGAAGTTTATTGCTGAAAGAAAAAATGAAAGCGGCTGTGCGGCCCGATGGAAAACCGGTTTTTACTTTAGCTTCCGGATTATCGCTGATGATTTTTTATGTATTTGCCATGCAGTGCATGAGTACACTGGCGGTGGTGAAAAGAGAAACAAGAACCTGGAAATGGCCTGTCATACAATTAATTTATATGACCGGGCTGGCTTATGTGATGAGTTGGGTGGTGTATCAGTTGTTTAAGTAAGCTACTCATTCTTTCTACTCAAAATACTCCCACAACATCTTCGAAATTTTTCTCGCCATCGTCCAGGCCTCATTCTCATGTTTCCAGCTAATATCTTTATTGTTTTTGGTAAAAATGCAAAAGATATAGGGATTGTTGGGGGCATTTACCAGCAACACCTCGCTTCTTGAAGCATTCACACAGCCATTTTTGCTGAACACTTCTATGGTTGGTGGTATTTGTGAAATCGCTTCATGTTCATCCCAATAATTTCTACCAAGGCAGCGCATCATTCTTTCACAGGCAGTGGAAGAAAAAATTTCATTCCGGTAAATCTTTTCAAAAATTGTTCCCATTTCAGCAGGAGTGGTTTGTCCCCACCCGTATTGTGTTCTGTTATTCTCCCTGCCAGGAGTTCTGGAATTTACTCTTGTACTTTTTAATCCAAGGCTGTCTAATATTTCATTTATCCTTGTTCCCTTACCGGCAATGCTTTGCAACCAGAGGCTGGCGGTATTATCGCTGGTGGTCAGCATCAGCATAATGACTTTCTTCAGTAATATTTTTTCATTGTTTTTAAATGAGCCGAGAATATCTGAGCCTTCATACAATAATGAATCTTTGTATTGCAGCGAGGAATCGTATTGCAGCTCACCTTTATTTATTTTATCCATGATGCCCAGTAGTATCGGCACCTTAACAATACTGGCTGTTGGGAAAATAGTATCGGCATTAATAGAAACCGTTTTGCCAGTTCGCAGGTTCTTTACATAAATAGCTATGTCGCCATTGAAACCGGAGATAGCTGTTTGCAATTTTGCCTGCAGCTTTTTATCTGTCTTTTGTGCTGCCGCAAAAAGAGGGAGGAAAAATAAAATGGTAATTACTATTTTCTTCATATTGGATAATTAATACAAGCCACAGATTAAATTGCTGAAGCAATTTTTGTTGGCCACCAATTCACACAAATTGCCACGAAAAATACAATCGAAACTATTTTATGTCGTATCATATTAATTAGGCGATAATTAAATTCTTGTATTTATCTGTGTTAGTCCTGTAATCTGTGGCTAAACTGTATTTCTCTTATTGTGTGTTTTCGTGTCAATTCGTAGCCCTCTCTCACTTCATATTCATATAATCAAAAACCAAATCACAAAAAGCCTTTACTCCTGTTTTCATTCCACTATCATCCACATAAAAATCTCCCGTGTGATGTGGCGGTGCTTTCTTTGGGTCATTTCCTTTTGGCATTCCGCCGAGATAGAAAAAGAAGGCCGGTGCTTTGGTACCATAGTAAGAAAAATCCTCGGCACCTGTTACCCATTCCCTTTCAGAAACATTGGCAACTCCAGCAGCTGATTGTAAAGATGGAATCATTTTCTTAACTAGTTCAGGTGTATTATAAGTAACCAGTGTTTTGGTATCAATAGTTACTTCAGCCGTTGCGCCGGATGCTTCGGCAATTTTTGTAGCAGTCAGTTTTATTTTCTCATGCACTTCTTTTTGCATTTCATTGTCGAGGGTTCTTATCGTTCCATCCATTATACATTCTTCAGGAATAATATTGTTTCTTACACCGCCATGAATTTTTCCAACTGTAATAACTACCGGAGCTTTTGTCAACATTGATTGGCGGCTGACTATATTTTGTAATCCTTCAATTATCTGTGCTGAAACCTGGATGGGGTCAACTCCTTTCCATGGCTGCGAACCATGACTTCCTTTTCCTTTTACCACAATATGAAACCAGTCAGATGAAGCCATAAAGGCGCCGGGTTTGTATTCAATTTTGCCAACCTCAATATCTGATTCAATGTGCATCCCGAATATGGCATCCACTTTTGGATTGTCCATCACTCCTTCTTTTACCATTAACGCAGCTCCGCCTTCTTCTCCTTCGGGTGGCCCTTCTTCAGCCGGTTGAAAAATAAATTTTATGGTACCTTTAATTTCGCTTTTCATTCCGGATAGAATTTCGGCTACACTCATCAGCATCGCCACATGGGTATCATGTCCGCAGGCATGCATCACTCCCACTTCCTGTCCGTTATAAGTTGCTTTTTGTTTTGATGCAAAAGGAATCTTTACCCTTTCTACCACAGGCAGTGCATCAATATCTGCCCGAAGAGCAATGCATGGACCCGGTTTACCACCTTTTAAAATTCCAACCACCCCTGTTTTAGCCACCCCTTCTTTTGTTTCTATTCCCAGTTTTCTTAAATGGTCTGCGATTATTTTAGCTGTTCTTGTTTCCCGGTTGCCGAGTTCGGGGTGTTCATGAATATCCCTTCGCCATGCAATACACTTTGTTTCTATTTTATCAGCAGCTGCGGCTGCTTTTTCTTTTAGTTTGACAATATCACTCTGTGCACCCAAAGATTGAGATATAACAATCAGTAGTAATGTCAAAAGCCTGTTTTTCATGCTTTATTTTTTTATGAATTTACCGGAAAACTTGTTTTCTTTCTAATCATTCCTGCCTTTGCTGAATTTATTTATATTTAAACATCCATGCTGCTGCGCCATGTTCCATTTTTAAAGGCTGTTTTTTTACACAGCGTTACCGCTTTTGGCGGACCGCAGGCTCATCTCGGTATGATGATGAAAACCTTTGTGCAACGTCGGCCCTATGTAACAGAAGAAGAGTTAATGGAATACAATGCTTTTTGTCAACTGCTTCCCGGTGCATCTTCTACCCAAACCCTGACACTTATCGGCTATAAGCGAGGTGGTGTAATTTTAGCAGTACTAACATTAATAATCTGGATACTTCCGGCTTCTATTTTAATGGGGGCATTGTCTTTTTTATTACAATACATTGACAGCCGTGAACTCGGAACTGATATTTTCAAGTTCATTGCACCAATGGCTGCCGGGTTTTTGGCATATGCAGCATTCATCGCATTTCCACTGGCCATTAAAAATACCATCACCTGGGTTATTATGATATTCAGTGTTGGTACTACTTATTTTCTGTTTGGGCAACCGTGGGTCATTCCAACACTTATTATAACAGGCGGCGTCATTACCAACCTTAGCCGCAAACGTATTCCGCAGACAGAGCAAAAACCAAGAAAGATAAAATGGTGGAATTTCTGGCTCTTTGGTATCATATTCATTGCAGCGGGTATTATAAGTGAAATGGCAAGAAAAGATGAGTGGGCCAACAGAAAGCCTATTAACCTTTTTGAAAATACCTACCGCATGGGCAGTCTTGTTTTTGGTGGGGGCCAGGTATTAATACCAATGATGTATGAGCAATGGAGTGTGAGGCCGGAAGCGAAAGCGATTAAAGAAAGAAACCCGGATGTGGTACAGATTGATGAGCCAGATATGTACACAGCTATGGGTATTGTAAGAGCTATGCCGGGGCCTGTTTTTTCTATCGCTTCTTTTACCGGCGGGATGGCATTAAAAGATATGGGAACAGAAATGCAGGTTGTTGGTTGCCTGATTGGTATGATTGCCATTTTTCTTCCCAGTGCTTTGCTGGTCTTATTCTTTTTTCCTATTTGGAATAATCTAAAAAAGTATGCGGCCGTTTATCGTTCATTGGAAGGAATAAATGCAGTAGTAGTCGGTATCATGATTGCCTCTACCTTTTATATTATGAAAGACATTTCCATCACCGAACTTAATACAGTAAGTTTTATTAATATTGGTGTAATGCTGGGAACTTTTCTATTATTGAATTTTACGAAAATAGCAGCTCCATTTATTGTGTTGGGATGTTTATTGCTGGGTTTTGTTTTCTAATATCATTTTTTATAATACCCTCCTTTTTCTATTTCCTCCTGTACTTTATCGGGAAGCATATACCGGACAGATTTCCCTTCTTTAATATACTTACGTATAAGTGTAGATGATAATTGAAGCAGCGGTGCTTCCACTACATGAATAATGGCGGCGATATTGTTTTCAACCTCAAAGCCCGGTCTTAAATAAACATAAACGGGATAGTTTTTTACAATCACTTCATAATTCTTCCACTTATGTAAGTTCTGAAAACTATCACTGCCCATGATAATGCAAAACTCATGTTCAGGATATTTTTCGGCGAGATAAGTTAAAGTAGTGCAGGTGTAAGAAGGTTTAGGCAAACCAAATTCAATATCAGAAGCCTTTATACGGTTGTCATCTTCAGTTGCGAGCCGAACCAGGTGAAGACGATGATATTCATTCAGCAGATTTGATTCTGCTTTAAAAGGATTTTGAGGAGAAACGACAAACCAGACTTTTTCTATATCCGTGTCGTTCAGAATATGATTAGCAATAATAAGGTGGGCAACATGAACCGGGTTGAAAGAGCCAAAGTATAAACCGATTTTCATCAGTATCTTTTAATTTATCATGACCACATGTGACTGGTCATTTGATTTAAATATTTAATAATCAATATTTTATTTCTACTAATATGTGTTCCGCTTCGTTCAATCGTAAGCTCAGATGATAGCCTGAGACATTAACCGAAATCGGGTCACCAAGCGGGGCAATTTGCTCCAGCAAGATTTTCTCGCCTGGCACACAGCCCATTTCCATCAGTTTCAGAAAAATCTCATTACTGTTGAATTCTTTGATAACCCCTTCCTGTCCGGGTTTCAATTCCGATAGCCTGACAATCATTTCTTTATTTATATTACAAAACTACCCTTGTTAGTTTGCTTTTGTTTACGAATTTTGAAATTATGCCTTCGCAATCAAAAATTTACTTCTTTTTCCAGGGGATCAAAATCAATCTGGCTAAACGGACCGAATTAAAAAATTATATCCAGACTATTTTCAAAAAGGAAGGAAAGCGGCTTGAATCCATCAACTACATCTTCTGTACCGATAAAGCCTTGTTAGAGATTAACCGGCAATACCTGAATCATGATTTCTACACCGACATTATCACTTTCGACCTTTCTGAATCAGAGGCAATTCAGGCAGAAATCTATATTAGTGTTGATAGGGTTAGGGAAAATGCCCTTCAACTTGGTGTTTCGTTCAAATCAGAAATTTATCGGGTTATTTTTCACGGAGTGCTGCATTTATGCGGGTATAAAGACAAGATAAAAGGTGAAGAGGAGAAAATGAGGGAGAAAGAGGAGTTTTATCTTACCGGGTATAGGCTTTAGGATGACGGAACTCCGTTCCGTCGTCCAACGTTCCACGGGAAAAAATATTCCGGAAACAATTATACGTTTCCCGTGAAACACTACAAGAACAAACATCAACCCCCTTCTCTTTCTCTCCTTTAAGCCGTTAGTTAATTACCTTTGCCAACTTATGTTTCCAGAATATGATGTAATAGTGGTTGGTGCTGGCCATGCTGGCTGCGAAGCGGCAGCTGCTGCTGCAAATCTTGGTTCCAAAACCCTATTGGTGACCATGAATATGCAGACAATTGCCCAAATGAGCTGCAATCCCGCCATGGGTGGTATAGCTAAAGGACAGATTGTGAGGGAAATAGATGCCATGGGCGGATATTCTGGCATTGTGACCGACCTGTCAACTATCCAGTTCCGGATGTTGAACAGAAGCAAGGGTCCGGCCATGTGGAGCCCCCGGGCACAAAACGACCGGATGTTGTTTTCTATAAAGTGGCGTGAAATGCTGGAACAAACACCGAATCTTGATTTTTACCAGGATATGGTAAAGGGGCTGTTGATAAAATATGGAAAATGCACCGGGGTAATGACAGGTTTGGGTCATGAGATAAAAGCAAAATCGGTGGTGCTAACCAACGGAACTTTTCTCAATGGAATTGTTCATATTGGTGAAAAGAATTTTGGCGGAGGGAGAATGGCGGAGAAAGCGGCTACAGGTATCACCGAACAATTGGTTTCCCTGGAATTTGAAAGCAATAGACTTAAGACCGGAACGCCGCCAAGAATTGATGGCCGCAGTCTGGACTACAGTAAAATGGAAGAACAGAAAGGAGATGATGAGGTAGTAGGATTCTCTTTTTTAGAAACTGAAAAGCCTAAGACACAAAGAAGCTGCTGGATAACTTATACCAGCCAGGCGGTACATGATGTATTGAAAACAGGGTTTAGCAGAAGTCCCATGTTTGCGGGAAGAATAGATGGGGTAGGGCCGAGATATTGTCCGAGTATAGAAGATAAAATCAACCGCTTTGCAGAAAGAGATAGACATCAACTCTTTATAGAACCAGAGGGGTGGAATACCGTAGAGATTTATGTAAACGGGTTTTCTACTTCGTTACCTGAGGAAGTGCAATACGAAGCGCTTCGTAATATAGTAGGTTTTGAGAAAGTGAAAATGTTCCGCCCTGGGTATGCGATAGAATATGATTTCTTTCCACCGACACAGCTAAAATATACACTGGAAACAAAACTGATTCAGAACTTATTCTTTGCCGGACAAATAAACGGAACTACTGGTTATGAGGAAGCGGCTTGCCAGGGATTGATGGCAGGCATCAATGCACATCAGAAAACAAGAAACCTGGAACCGGTTATTTTAAAAAGAAGTGAAGCATATATTGGTGTATTGATTGATGATTTAATAAGCAAAGGAACGGATGAGCCTTACCGGATGTTTACATCAAGGGCAGAATTCAGAACATTGCTGAGACAGGACAATGCTGATTTACGTTTGACAGAACTAAGTTACCGCCTCGGTCTTGCATCGCAAGAAAGAATGGATAAGGTGATTGGGAAAAGAAATAGTGTGGAAGAAATAAAATCTATTTTGAAAGATTTTGCTGTTGAGCCGGAAGAAATAAATTCCTATTTCGCTTCTATTAATTCTTCGCCCATTAACGAAAAACAAAAAGCACAAAAAATATTACTTCGTCCTGATGTGGAGCTGGATGAATTTGCGGAAGCCTTGCCAAATTTGAAAGAAGTATTGAAAGGCTTTTCTAAAGACTCAATTGAACAGGCTTCCATACAAGTGAAGTATGACACCTATATAACCAAAGAAAAAGACCTGGTACAACGAATGAGTCAATTGGAAGAACTTGAAATTCCCGAAACATTCGATTATAAAAAAATTGCTTCTCTTGGAAATGAAGCAAGAGAAAAGCTTAATAAAATAAAACCCAGAACCCTTGGCCAGGCCAGCCGTATATCAGGTATTAACCCCAGCGATGTGCAGATATTGATGGTGTTTATGGGGAGGTAATAAATTCACCTGCCTACACCTGGCTTACCGATATCTTTTCACGGATTGTCAGAGAATTATTCTTAACCCCCATTATTAATCCCCGGCATGAGGAGCTTCTGCATTGGCATTGAAACGGCTCCATGTTTTCATCCAGAAAATGGGAGTAGTCAAGTGTAAGTTCTTGTCCCTTAAGTATATTTTTTAATGCTAATACATTGAGACCATTAAATTCAGTGTTTGGGTCGCAGCAATGGTTTTGTGGCGCCCATTTAGAAGGGTCGTCATCCCAGAGAATAAATAATTCTTCGCTTACAGGATAAGCATAGCGACGGAAATGCAGTTTTTCATCTTCGTTCCAGTTTTTTTTTACAAACCGTTTGGTGATGATACGCTGTGCCCGGCCTTCGCCTTTAAAAATGATTTCTCCTTTCTTAATATCACGGCTGGCATAGATGCCATAACCGGCAATGGAATTTCCTTTCATTACAAAAGGTTTCTTTCCCCGTTGATGACGGGCAATACCTTCTACTATCATGTGCCGTAAAAAACCTGCCTGGCCGATGCCATCATATTTTAATACAAAATCGGCAGAACCTTCATAACCATCTTTGTAAAAAACAGAACAGGTGAAATTAATTTCTAAGAAATAAATCTCGTTCTTATCATTTACCCTGAAATCTAAACGGGCATAACCAACACCATTGAACCCTTTGAATATTTTTTCTGTTGCGGAGCGAAGTTGTTTGTCTAATTCAGGATCATCGCAAGGCACATTACAATCGGGATGCAGCTCTGATGTTTTTAATGCGTAAGTTTTAAATGCTCTCCCTTCGGGAAATAAATACTCCACCGGTTTAAAAACCGTACAACTGTGTACATCCAAATCAGCCGCCACCAACACCGTAAATTCTCTTCCGGCAATATATTCTTCTACCAGCAATGGCCCGTATTCATCCAATATGCTGATACATTTTTGCTGCAATTCAATTTTGTTATGCACCAATGAATGTTCATCTACACCAAGACTATCACCCGCCTTAGCAGGTTTTACAAACAGTGGAAACTGTAAATGTTTTACAGCATCATCCACATCATTCAATTCAGTAATAATAACATAGCCCGGTGTTTGTACTCCTTCGCAATAAGCCAGGTACTTCATCAACTCCTTTGGCGGGTCATAAAGTTTAGTAGTTGGTCCGGTGAAAGGAAGATTTAAAATCTCCAATGTATAAATAACATCAATGCTGGGTACTTCCCATTCCAGATAACCCTCGCAGAGATTTACAAAAATATCATAGCCTTGTTTGCTGAGTTCTTTTAATTGTTTGTAAGTAGTGAGCTTATTGAGGAATACAGTGTGTACTTCTGCTTCGGGTATCAATACCGATAAATCCCGGGGTGGGTCGTAATTTTTATAATCAACTCCGGTAGTGGAGTAGTCGGGTTGCAGTACACATACTTTCATGAAATGCTAAGGTAATAAGTAGAAGTATATAAACATCATCACCCGGCAAGTGTTGGCAACAAAACTTATTTAACTGTAATTGATTTTTTGCCAGTAGCTTTTTTGCCTGCTGCTTTCTTCACCGTCACAGTTTTCACCATACTTCTTCTCAATGCATCTTTCAGTATTTCCCCAATCACTTCCGTAAAGGAAACATTGGATGCTTTGATGATAGCTCCGATGGAAGTATAATTTTCATCTTCGCTTAATCCACACTGGGCATTGGCTTCCAGCATATATAATTTGCCGGTGGCTGCATCCTGGCGGATGTCAATCCGGGTATAGCCTTTTCCGCCGCAGGCTTTGTAGGCCTGAAGACTTATTTTTTTTAATGCGGCAATCAATGATGGTTCAGCCGGACCATACTCATAAAAATTTCCATTCTCCGGCATTGGCGTTTCTTCTTCATATATTTCCCAAAGCCGGTCGAAGGATAAAAACTGCTCGGCTGCCGGCAGTGATTCATGAAAAATTCTTTTTACCGGTTCATATACAATACAATTATCCGGATCATCAGCAGAGCCGGTGATAAATGTTGTGTATTCGGGTCCGGTAATAAATTGCTCTACAAACAAACCGTCTACCAATAAGTTCCAGCCCCGGTAACCTTTATATATTTCTTCTACTCTTTTCGCTAACTCTTCTTCGGTTGCTACTACATTTTTAACTGACACTCCCATACTGCCACCGGAAACGGCCGGTTTAATAATGATTGGGGTTCCCACTCTTTTACAAATTCCTTTGGTTGATCCCTTTTTATCGGTAATCACTCTCCAATTTGCTGTGGATACACCAGCTTTATCAAAAGCCTTCTTCATCGGTATTTTGGAAGTAGTGATATCATAAAAATGTGCATCGGAACCAGTATATATTAATCCATGCTTTTCTAATTCCTGAATAACTGATACTCCGGGGGTGCCATTTACTTCATCGCCATCGCATAGATTTAACACAAGAGGAGTTTTGCCATTTTTACTTTGCGCAATGGAAGCGACAATGGATTTAAAATTATCCATCGTTACAGGCTGCCATTTCCATTCAGCCTTTAGCTCTTCAAATACTTTGGCGTATTCCTTTATACTCTGGCTAAAATCATAATAGTGCTGAATATTGGGGTCGTCAGATTCAAGGTGGGGGGCTAAAACCCAAATGATATACGGCTTCAATAGCCGGGCGGCTTCGGATGTCTTCATACACTATGCTACTTTCTTCCTTGCTGGCCGTTTTGCCAATTGTTGTTGAATAAAATCAGTGAGGCAATATGTTGACTGTGCTTCCCTTGATAAATAAGCGGCTCCTTTTATTTCTCCAATACATTGATGGCTTCCGCAATAGCAATCGAATGACTGTGTCATCTTCCATTCGGTGGAAGGGTAGAAGAAAGTCATTTCTTCCTGTGGCTGCAATGGTTTTAATGCTACCAGTTGCATAGTGGTAGTATTAAAAAAAACATTGGGGTCGCAACTATGATTGATGTATTGCAGAAACTCTGGTTGCAGGGTAATGTGTTTGCCAATACCTACCTGCACGGTGAGGTAAGTTGGCTCCGCAGCAATGGTTCCCGCAGAAAAATCAGCAATCACTTCACCGGGCTGATAAGAACGGAGAGCAAATAATGCATTTTGTCCGTTAGATAATTTTTGTCGCCTTTCAGCAAATACATGGTTGCTTACAGTGCGATAAGCAGAGGTAGTAAGTGTCTCCATAAATGTGTTAGTAAGTAATTAAATGAAAGTTATAGATAAACTTTTATTCAAAAAATTTATACCCGTTAAATGTGAATAATTAATGATAAATGTGGACTATGTATATCCATGAGTTTATGAGACGATACAGTTGAATAACTTCATTATTGATTGTAGCTTGCAGACTTCTTGAAATAAAAAAGAGGCAATGCCCTGTATTTGAAATTCTCAAATCAATTTACAATTGCCTGTAGAAGCTTATTCTTTTAAATCAAGCTTCTTGATTCTTGACCTGATAGCACCTGTATTTCTATTGAAAAATTCTGATAGTTGGCTTGTGTTTTTGCCTTCATTAACCAACCTGATAAGATTAAGGTCGTCGTCAGATGTCCATGGTTGATAAGCATTGGGGTAAAGTTCTTTTGCCTGCTCCATTATACTTTTCTCATTGCCATCTCCCTCTTTATCTGTTCCTTTTTCCAGTTCTACCCCAAGACCTGCCATCACCAACCTTATTTCGCCAAAGGTTACATCATCACTGAGTTGTTGTTTAACAGGGGTTATTGAACTGCCTTTGAAGTCGGTTAATGCTGCTTCGATGAGTACTAATTTTTCACGGCTTACCACATCTTCAATTTTAATATCGCCCCAGCGTACAAATCTTGTAAGATGCGTTTCGATAGTGCTAATAGCGAGGTTCCTTGCTTTTGCTATCTCCGCAATGGTTTTTCCTTCCTTAAACAACCGGAAAGATTCGGCATGAGTGTAACCCTTCTTTTTGGCCGGACCGGTTTTTTCGCTTCGTTCTTTTCTTTCTCTCTTTGGTGATTTTTCATGAATTAACGATGAAAGTCCGTTTTCCTTACTGTAGTCTGCAATAACATCTAAAAACTGCTGGCCGTATTGTTGCACTTTGGCATCACCAAAACCACTTATTTTTCTAAGTTCTTCTAATGTCTGTGGTAAATACAATGCCATTTCATCTATCGTGTTGCTACCGGCAACAATGTAAATTGGCAAGTCTTTCCTGGAACAGATTCTTTCCCTGACCATTCGTAGTTGTTGATGTAAAACCGGCCGGGGCGTATCGCTTCTCTTTTGCGAAGCACCGGCATAAGCATTGATAGCAACAGAGGGCAACACAAATTTCTGTTTGCGCCGATGAAAGGCTTCCATATCAAATTGTCCATTGAACCCTTCCAGCATAAATTTCTTCATCGCCAGTTGGGCAAATACTTCTTTAATGCTGTCATTATACTCTTTTGAATGAAGACGGCTGTCTGTAACAGCAGGGGATTGTTGTATAAATTGAATCATAAGGCCAATCTCTGTTACAAAATAAGTAGCGGCTGCTTTTATCCGTTCCTGCAAGGGTTGGTTTTCTTCCGGTGATTCGGGCTGCTGAAATAAAAATTGTAATTGGGCCTGAAACTTCTTTGCTGTCTCTTGAAGCTTGCCCATTTTTCCCAGCAACTCCTCCGTCCAGGCAAATGATTCAGGATTGAAGGAAGAACTGTGTTCGAGTAAATATTCCAGCAACTCTTTTCCGCTGTTGATCGCTACGGCAAAATCAAAGGTGGAAAACAGTACTGTTTGCTGGTAATGTTTCTTAGCTACCGCAAATTCCTGTTGCAACTGGTTGCTGGATGCACTTCGCTGCGAAAACTCCACAATTCTTGCATCGCTGAAAAGACTGGATGTATTTACCCGGCTTTGTAACACCATTCCTTCCAGGCTGGTGCAGCGGCTTAGTGCTACGTACACTTGGCCGGGGGCAAATGCTGCACCGGCATCAATAATAGCTCTTTCAAAAGTCAACCCCTGGCTTTTATGAATGGTAATAGCCCAGGCCAATCGTAAAGGATGTTGAGTGAATGAACACAGCACATCAGAATCTAGTTGCCGGGTAGATTTATTTAATGTATAACGGATGTTTTCCCATTTTTCTTTTTGCACTTCTATTTCTGCCGATTCGCCTTCGCATTGCACAAATATTTTATCTTTTTCTAATTTTGATATTATTCCAATCTTGCCATTGAAAAACCGTTTGCCTTTATCGGCTGCATCGTTCCTGATAAACATTACCTGTGCGCCAACCCTGAGGTGCAGAATTGCTTCGGCAGGATAAGCTCTGTCAGAAAATTCTTCCTGTATTTCTGCTTCATAAGTAAAAAGTGGAGTGACGAGTTCACCAAGCTCTCTTGCATTTATCTCACTGGCCTTATTATTATGAGTGGTAAGAATTATATAACCGTCATGTTTGCTGCGGCGAAAAGTTGGTTGAAAACGGGTTTCCAATAGTTGAATTCCGTCTTCATCCAGTTCATTATTGCGAACCTGGTTCAGCAACGTAATAAACCGTTCATCTTTTTGCCGGTATATTTTATTGAATTCAATATAAACTGGCGGCTCCTCCTGCAATACTTTGCTGTCGAAGAAATATTGACCACTGTAATAATCCGACAATAGACTCCATTCTTGTTCCTTCACCACCGGTGGCAATTGCAACATGTCGCCGATGAATAATAACTGAACACCACCAAACCTTTCAGACGGCTGCTGACGCACATGCCGCAACACTGTATCAATTGCATCCAGCACATCGCAACGAACCATACTTATTTCATCAATCACCAATACTTCTAATTGCTGCAATACTTTTTTCTTGTCGCTATTGAATCGCAGACGACTGATGAGGCTATGCTTATTGGAAAATTCTGAGCTTGACGAAGAGTCCTGGCTATGCGCCGGAAAGCCTGTGCCTTTTGTTTCGGGAATAAAAGGAGCCAGTGGCAATTGAAAGAAGGAGTGAATAGTAACACCTCCTGCATTGATGGCCGCTACACCGGTTGGTGCCACCACCGCCATTTGCTTGGGACAATTCTCCCGGATATATTTTAAAAAAGTTGTTTTGCCGGTGCCGGCTTTACCGGTCAGGAATATGTTCCGGTTGCTTTGATTGACTAACTGAATAGCCAGTTGAAACATTTCATTGTTAGTATCTGGAGTGAATGTCGCCACAGTTATTTTGTTTTAGCCACGAATTGACACAAATTAACACGAAAAAAAATCACACAATCAATCTCTTGTATTCTATTCCGGTTTTGCCAAAGTTGACAATTACACTAATACGGCAACCGGATGCTTTGAGATAGTTTAATGTCTGAGAGATTTTCTTTTCAATAATACCATCGTCTCCCGGTTTTACTTCAACAATAATATTTTCAAACAAATTAAAATCAGCATTAAACTTATGTTTTAGTCGCTTACCCTTATAAAATACAGAAAGTTCGTCTTCCCTTATATATGGAACAGTATTGCCAACAAACTCTTGCTCCATGGCATCTTTGTAAATAATTTCAGAAAAACCATATCCCAAAACTTTCCAGACTTCCATACAATAACCAACAATTGCATAAACTTCTTCCTTATAAAGTAACTGTGTCATTAATATATTGTTTAAGTAAAGGCCACGAAATCACTATTTGTACATCTAACAGACAAGCGGCTGTTTTTCGTGTCAATTTGTGTGATTTCGTGGCCAACTGTATTTACTCTTCGGTGGGCTTTGCTCCCAGCATCAGCAACTCATTCACCTGTATTTCGGTAATGTATTTTTTGTTGCCTTCTTTGTCATTATAACTGCGGTTAATCAGCTTGCCTTCAATAGCAACTTCTTTTCCTTTGGTCAGGAATTTTTCAACAATCTCAGCTACTTTGCCCCAGGCTACCAGGTTGTGCCATTGGGTGTCTGTTACTTTTTCGCCTTTAGCGTTACGGTAGCTTTCACTGGTGGCTACGGAAAAACGGGCCATCTTCTTTCCACTTTCAAGGGTTTTTACTTCAGGTGCATTACCGAGGTTTCCGATCAATTGCACTTTGTTTTTTAATGCGTACATGTTTTAAGTTTTGTGCCTCCGTTCCGTTATGGTTTTGCGGAAGCGATTTAAAAATTTATTTATTTCATTCAACCGGCGACGTCAACCGATTGACAACACAAAGATGATAGTGGCGAAAAGCGATAGCCGGTTTTTAACCCTTTGCTTACGGATATAAGGAGAGTTACCCGTTTTTAAACGGTTATACTTATAAAATATTTTTGTATCTTACCGCTGTAATTTTCTAATAAATAATATGTTACAAGCTAAGCATGAGACAAAAAACTGCCTCTCCTGTGGCAAGCAGATAAAAGGCCGTTCGGACAAAAAATTTTGTGATGATTACTGCCGCAACAATTACAATAACCTGCTAAAGGCCAGCGACAGCGAGATAATCCGCCTTATCAACAATACTTTGGGTAAGAACCGCCGCATATTGCAATCCTTTTTACCTCCCGATAAAGACACCGCAAAAACCACCAGGGATCAGTTATTATTAAAAGGTTTTTCTTTTACCTATATCACCCATATTTATACTACCAAAACGGGCAATACTTATTATTACTGTTATGATTATGCCTGGCGTCAACTGGATAATGGCTGGTATTTGATAGTGAGGAGAAAAGAGGAATAAAAAATCTCAAATCCTATTCCCAAAACAGTTATTTGGTTGGCTTTATTTGAAGACCTAAATTTAATCTACTTAAAGCTTATTAATTATGAGGGTAAAGCCACTACTATTAGCCACATTATTCAGCATTTCATTTATAATAGCACAAGCACAGGGAACCTGGTTGCTCATTAACCAACAAGGAGTATCATTATCGTATGATAAAGAGTTCTTTCTTTATTGCGAGGAAGAAAAATCTGATTATTATAAAATAACCGTCTATTTCGCTAATAACAGTGGTAAATCGGTAATATATTCTGGCAATGCATTGGTATATTACGACGCAATTTTTACTTCGAAAACTTGCTGGACAAAGGTTCCGCTGAAAAATCACATTATTCAGTTCCTTGGGGAATTTGAGAATAATATAGCTAAGCCTTGGCCAACAGGTTCTGTTCGAAGGGATGTTTGTTATATTAGAACGCCTAAAGGACAGCTTCCGCCAGATCCATATTGGAAGTTGAATCCGTTTACATTTCTAGAAACCAAAAAAACCACCCAGCCCACCACTCCACAATGGTCGCCCTGGATAAGTGACAACTGCTTCCAGAGAATAAAGTACAAATACATGGGCAAAGAACTGATGAACCTGAACTACCAGTATCACTATTATTTCCAGGCAACGAACAATTACACGGAAACAATATTTTTTGTATTAAGCTTGAAGGATGCTACAGGTAATGAAAGATTCGGTACAAGAAGAAGCATAGCACCCGGAAAAACCATTGAGTTTGTAGAAAAAATGGACCAGGATTACATCAAAGAGATGGCAATAGAGAAAGTTTGTTTTAAAGTAGATGACAGCAAATACCTGCCCTGTGATAATGAAAGAGGGTTAAAACCACCGACGCTTAACAATGCCGAAATAATGGCGGATGCAAAAAGAGCCGCTGATCTTTATTGTATATGGTGTAAAATAGCTAATAAGGAAGCAGAAGCACCGGAGGGAACATCCGACGAAGAGTACAAGAGGCTTCATGATCAGATTGAAAAGGCTGAAAACGAGAGTGATGCCTTCGATAAATTAATGGAAAAGAAATATGATTCTGAAAAGAATAAAGCTGCCAATGTTTTATATATGAAATATTGGGAGGCTGAGCGTAAAAAATGCCCTTGCAGACCAGTATAGAGGCGATTCAAATTCTCCTAATCACTAACAATTGAACAGTACTACCACCATAATAAAAAGTCATGAAAGGTAAATTATTGCTGCCGCTGATAGGCTGTTTGCTTTTTTTCGGAATAATCACTTCTTCTTTTGGGCAGAGTGCAGGCACCTGGAGCACTCCTCAGAGCCATCCCTGCTACCAGGGCATCAAAATAAGTGTGATGAATATGGGATATGGAAAAGAAGGCGGAGGTTATATGTGGGGGGTTCGGTTCACTAATTTTTACAAGCTATCTGTATCGTTTAAATATAAACTAAGCATTGGTGAAAAAATAGTGGCCGCCAGTGACGGAGAAACATGCTCGAATCTTGGAAACGGGATATCAAAAATTGATGGCCGGGATAAAGCAACCGCAAAAATATTTCAAAGTCCGTCGGAGGAATGGAATCTGTACATCTGGAATGTTTGTTTTGAAGGGATGAGTTGCGGAGGCGCCAATAACTGTTATGCTGAATGTGATAAACAACCGGGTAAAGAAAACCAGCTTTGCGGCCTCATGGATGATTACAAACCAACTCCTGGGTCAAACCTGCCCAGTGTAATGTCTGGAAAAGAAGCCGCACCGCCAGCAGAAGTAAAGACACCAGAAAGAGGTCCGGTCAGTACCTGGATAAGAGATGATAAAAGCATTAAGTTGTTGCTTCAAAAAACACCAGAAGGCGTCTATGCTACGAGAGAAGGATTGGCCAATTCTAATTTTTTTAAGAAGATCAGCGAGAACACCTATCGCATGGAATCAGGATCTGAATTTTATATTATAAAATTTGATGGAGAGAAAAAATTCAATTACTGGAACAGTGGTGTACTGGAGAATAGTTTTACACTGGTAGAGGTAGAGGTTGAGGAGCCCGATAATCCGGTGCCTGTTACTGTACAGCCTGGGATATGGATAAGTGAGAGGGATACGATAGGAATAAAGATCGCTGAGGGTGGGATTGAGCTAAAATCAATTAACCCTGAAAAAGATAAGAACAAATTTTTTAAGCAGGTGGGCCCAAACAGGTATAAGTGGTCGGATGAGGATACTGCAAATGCCTGTTACCTGATTATGAAAGACCCGAACAAAATGATTAGTAGATGCGGCGGGAATACGATCGGTAAATATCAGTTTTCTTCACCAATGCAAGAACGACGTGATGGTTCCGGTAATATTATTGAGTATGCCTTACCCGCTGATTCGGAATGGGAAGCTCAAACTCCAGCTAAGGGTAAGATATTTTTTAAGGTCAATTATGATCAATTGATATATGCCATCAAAGCGTCTTATTCCTGTACTTATTATGACCGCATAGCTGCCAATACCTATAGACGTAGTATAGATGATAAAACTAGTGAGACAATAAAAATTGTAGGTGCTGACAAAATGAATATGATATATTCTTCTCCTTCTAAAAATAGTACAAGTTCGCTTCAGCTTATTGCCTCGACCATTAGTGAGCCTATGCCGGCCGATACCATACAGGGCACCCCAACTATCAGCATAACCGGTAAATGGCAATACCTAGGGGAAAATAACAGAAGGCAGTTAGAAATCTCAAATACCGACGAGGGATTGAAAGTACGTTTTCTTTTTTGGTCTGACATGTCTCTGAGCTTTAAAAAAGGAGACCCCTGGATTTATACTGTCAAAGGCAGGGTTTCAGATGAGGCAATGTATAAGATTTGTACGCTCAAATATATTAATAACAACACCCTCCTGTTTTCTTTGAAATATGGCGCACTAACTACGGTTAGCTATTTTACCAGAATAGATGCATTAAAATGATATGAAAACCAGCATGAACAAAATCACCACTAATTATTAAAATCAGTATGAAAAATAAAGTATTGCTGTATTTATTAGGCTGTTTGTGCTTTTTAGGAATGGTCAGCAGTTCTTTTGGTCAAACTCCGGGTAAATGGAGCAGTCCCCAAAATCATCCCTGCTACCAGGGCATCAAAATAAGTGTGATGAATATGGGTTATGGAAAAGAAGGCGGAGGTTATATGTGGGGGGTTCGGTTCACTAATTTTTACAAGCTATCTGTTTCGTTTAAATATAAATTAACCATTGGTGAAAAAATAGTGGCCGCCAGTGACGGAGAAACATGCTCAAATCTTGGGAACGGAATTTCAAAAATTGATGGCCGGGATAAAGCAACTGCAAAAATATTTCAAAGTCCTTCGAATGAATGGAATCTGTATATATGGGATGTCTGTTTTAGTGGAATGAAATGCGGGGGCACCAATAACTGTTATGCTGAATGTGATAAGCAATCGGGTAAAGAAAATCAGCTTTGCGGCCTTATGGATGATTACAAACCAACCCCTGGCTCAAACCTGCCCAGTGTGTTGTCTGGAAAAGAAGATGCACCGCCAGCAGAGGTAAAGACAGAAAAAAAAGGACCGGCCAGTATTTGGATAAGAGATGATAAGGGAATGAAACTGGTGCTTCAAAAATCAGCCATTGGTCTCTATGCAACAAGGGAAGGATACACAACGACAAGTTTTTTTAAGAAAATCGATGATAAGACCTATCGGCTGGAAGCAGGCAATGAGTTCTTTAT
This sequence comes from Chitinophagaceae bacterium, assembly GCA_031422725.1. Taxonomy (GTDB): domain Bacteria; phylum Bacteroidota; class Bacteroidia; order Chitinophagales; family Chitinophagaceae; genus JJ008. The sequence goes on from JANPMI010000020.1 coordinate 29,944, forward strand.
TATAAAGTTTGATGGTGAAAAGCAATTCGGCTATTGGAACACCGGAGTGCTGGAAAATGTATTTACACTGGATGAAAATCCGGATAATTTGTCTGACCTGACTGTGCCACTCTCAACTGATGAAGAGCCTGATAGTAACGCTATCAAAACAAATGGGGATCCATATAGCTTTAAAGGAACCACATTATGGAAAAGGCCTAATAGAGATCAAATTAAAGAGGAATGGGCATTTGTCAATCAACAGCTTTATGGGGTTAAGGGAGAAGGATGGCCATATGAAGATTTTAGTAAAAGAAAACCGTCGTATAAGAGAGTAGCTCCCGATACATATAAGCTTATACTGGCACCAATTGACCGCAAGAGCCCAACTGATACCTTATCGTGGTTTTATTACAAATTCATAAGTAATAATAAATTGGTTGATGCAAGTGATTATAAAATAACTATCGATACCGGATATTATAAAAAAGGGAAAAGAGGCGCCGTTGAGTTTATAGTAACAGGCAAAAAAGATACATTGGCATACCGCGGAGATACTCTTATCCTTGCTGAGACATTAACTATTGAATCATTACCAGAAGCCAGCACAGAACCTATTATCATACCAGATGGATCATCCAGTTTTTGGAAAAATGAAAAAAAGGATTTATCAGATATTTATCAGTTAAAGATCAGTATAAATGGAGATGTAATGAACTGCACATTGGGGTCTGAGCGTTATGGGTGGCAAACAAAACCGAATGCCTATAAAAATGCCTCTGTTAATACTTACTTCTATAAAACAAAAAAGGGTTCTGCCCGGTTGGTTTTGCTTAGCCCTAACCGTATTTGTGTTTCATTTGTATATGGAAACTTTGTATCTGTAGGATATTACAGTAAACAAGCCGCTCCAATTATTCAATAGAAAAAGAAGTCGGCGCCGGTAACAGTCAGAGAACTGGAAAGTGGCACATAGACCATTTCTTCAGCCGCATTTTGGTGGGGTAGGTTTAAAGCAGTAATAGTTTGCTTGAATAACACCAACAACAAAGTAAGCAGGAGAATTATACGGTAAATATTTTCAAGCGGAGGATTAAAAGTGTCGAACACGGAGGCCTGGTTGAAAACGACCAGAGGTTTCTCTAATAAATATTTTACTAGTAGTGAACAGAACAACAGCCATAATAAAGTTAATATGAAAAATAATGTATTGCTATCTTTAATAAGCTGCTTTTGCGAAATGATCAGCACTACATTTGGGCAAAGCCCCGGTAAATGGAGCATTCCATAAAAACGGAATGAACAGAACCACCATCATGATAAAAGTTAGAATGAAAAATAAAGTGTTGCTGTCTTTAATAAGCTGTTTGTTTTTTTGCGGAATGATCACTCCGATGGATAATGACTGGTATTTAATTGTGCAGAGAAAAGAAGAGTAAGAATTCAATAGGTATATTTGAGAGTCCACTTTAATTAGAAAAACAAACTAATATATAACCAGTAATTAGTTATTGTTTTAAAAAAGAAAAAACCACTTTAAGTGGTTTTTAAAAATTAGTCTTTCTTTCCTCCGCCCCTTAACAGGGCTACCAGTAAAAGGAGAAACACAGCTCCGCCTACTATCCAAACCCAGGTTTGCTGATACCAGTTGGAGTCTTTCTTGTTGATATCAATATCTACATCTACGCCTTTATCCTGCGCCCATGATTGAAATGACATAAAACCCGCCGCAATCAAAAAAATTGCTTTTTGAATAATCTTGTTCATAAATGTTGGTTTAATTGTAAATGACTGGTGATTATATGGCTATTATTATTAATAACTATACCAATTTTTCTTCTAAACCAAAAAAGGGTCAAATATTTTAATTTAAACAATCAGGTGTGGAATTCTTTCTACAACATTCGTCTTTGAAGTATTCAGGAAGTTAAATTTCCCTATCTTATTTACGTTGCCGTATAGTTCTTACCCAATTTCTCCTTCGCCAGCTTTTCCTTTAAAAGGGTATTTTTGTCACGGTTGCTAATCAAAATATCTAATATGAGCAAGAATCGTAGTATTATAATTTACTTCTTCACTTCAATTACACTCTGTTTTATTTGCTTTTCTTCCTTTGGGCAAGATTTTATTACAGCTATTGATAAAGTAGGCAAACTCAAAACTGTAACTTTCGTTGACAGGAGAACGCCCCCTCGAATCCCTATAATACTAACAAAAAGCTCTCCTACTGACACTACCTCAATTTATGAAACAAAAATGGAGATTGGTCTTTATGCTATAGTTAACTTAGTTGCCTTAGATTATTTCATGCAGAAAGGGGGATTTATTGTTTTTGAAGATAATTCTAGCATACGGCTTGAAGATGAAATTTCTAATATTTTTCTTTCTGGAGGTAATCATCAAGTGGCCATAAGACACACTCTTACTATAACGGAACTCAAGGAATTACAAACTAAAAAAATTGATTATTTAATTATAGGAAATATTAAAAACCAAATTGACCGTTTTGAAAAAGAGTTTATGAGAAATATATTTATTAAAATAGAGGCCAAGTGACAAAGGGTGGAGATTATGTGCCAATGCTTAAAAAGCAAAGCCCAAACGAAAATTCGCTTGGGCTTTTCTACTTCACTGTGGTGTGGGGCGGGATTGAACCGCCGACACAAGGATTTTCAGTCCTTTGCTCTACCAACTGAGCTACCGCACCATCGCATTAGCTACACTGATAAGCCGCACCGCACTTTTTCCGCCTTTTGGCGGAGCGCAAAAATAAGGCTATCTGCCTGAAAAAGGAAATCTTACAAACTAAACTTTTGTATTCTCCGCCTTGCGGCAGAGCAAGGGGTTTACATCCCGTATTCACTCAAAAACTTAATCCGCATGATTTTTAATTGCTCCCAGTTAAAATTATACTCCGCAAGTTCTTCCTGGGCAACCTGTAACGAAGAAGTTTCGCAGCTCTTAAAATACTCGATGATTTCATCCTGGTCATCTTCGTCCAGCATTTCATCTATTGCATAGGTCAAATTCAATTTGGTGCCGCTGGCAGCAATGGTTTCCATTTCTTCCAGCATCTCATCCATCCGCCATCCCTTGTTCTTGGCTATCGTTTCCAGAGAAACTTTCTTATCGGTGTTCTGGATGATATAAACCTTGCTGCCGCTTTTGTTCACCACACTCTTCATCACAAAATCATCCGGCCTTTCTATATTATTATCTTCTACATACCGCTTTATTAATTCTACAAACGGCTTACCAAACTTTATGGCTTTTCCCTTGCTTACTCCCTGGCACTTTTCCAGCTCTTCTAATGTTGTTGGATACATGGTGGCCATATCCTGCAAGGTGTTTTCCAGGAAAATTACCCAGGAAACCAACCCTACTCTTTTTGCTTCTTTTTTTCGTAGTTCTGTCAACATCTCCATAAGCCTTTCGTCAACAGCTGAACCAGCGGCTACTTCAGTTCCTTCTTCATCATCCGCATTTGCATCATCATACAGTTTATTCAGCACTATCTGGAAAGATTTGGGTTTCTTTAAAAAAACTTCTGCTCTCTTGGTGAATTT
>JANPMI010000021.1:0-13928 GCA_031422725.1 Chitinophagaceae bacterium
GTTTACCGGGCTATTGGTTTAATGAGTGGCAGTTCGCTGGACGGGCTGGATATTGCTTTTGTGGAATTTCAGGAACAGGCTGGCAAATGGAGCTATGATATCATTCAGGCTGAGTGCTATGCATATCCGGATGAATGGATAGCTAAGCTGAAAAATGCAATTAGCCTCTCCGCAAAAGACTACCAGTTATTACATGCAGAATACGGCCATTACACCGGCCAGCAGGTAAATAAATTCATTGATGAACATCAGTTGCATTACCAGGTTGCCGTTATTGCTTCCCATGGACACACTACTTTTCATATTCCGTCAAAAAGAATGACGGCGCAACTGGGTGACGGCGCTGCTATAGCTGCCGAAACACAATTACCGGTAGTTAGCGATCTAAGATCAATGGATATTGCTTTTGGCGGACAAGGAGCCCCCATTGTTCCGGTTGGCGAGAAACTACTGATGAACGAATATGATTTCTTTTTAAATATTGGTGGCATTGCCAATATTTCAGCATCTGGAAAGCCCCTCCTGAGCGAAGCCGAAGGATCAGGGGGTTGGGGGTTTGATGTTTGTCCTGCTAACCGGGTATTGAATATGCTGGTAAATGAATTAGGAAAAGAATATGATAATGGAGGACAAATAGCTGCAACGGGTAAAGTAAACACAGCATTATTTGAAAAATTAAATGCATTGGATTACTACAAACAAACTTATCCCAAATCGCTGGCAAATGATTTCGGGACAGATGTAGTGTATCCGCTAATAAAAGAAACGGAAATAGCAATAAAGGATGCAGTAAGAACTTATACTGAACACATAGCTTTTCAAATAAAAAACGCAATTAGCAGTTTAGAAAACAATAAACTACAAACTAAAAACCATAAACTACTAACTACTGGCGGTGGGGCATTAAACACATTCCTGATTCAAAGGTTAAGTGAACATCTCCGGGAACAGAATATAGAAGTGATAGTACCGGATAAAAAATTAGTGAACTATAAAGAAGCATTAATCATGGCTTTTATTGGTGTGCTGCGCTGGCGGCAGGAGAGTAATGTGCTGGCGTCTGTAACCGGTGCCGCAAGAGATAGCATAGGCGGTGCATTGTGGACAGGACAGGAAGCCTGAGAAAAGTCCTTAACTATTCATAATTTAGATACTCATCCTTTATAAATTTTTTATTTATGCCGGAGGCAAATAAAGCTCAGCAGGTGCCACAAAAAAAAGAACCCGTTGCCGGCTCAATGGAAGAGGTGTTGCTGTTCCGGAAAATACAACACCAGTTTCCGCGGCAGTTCCGCAAAGTATTTCCCGACAAGCTGGCTGCCAAATCAGTTATTATCATTCCATCTATTACACTGGACCAGGAAATATTAGCCAAAGTAAGCGGCCATGTTCATTATGAAGAGAGGCTGCTTTGTTTACTTATGTTACTGCGTATGCCTCGCACCCATGTAGTGTATGTTACCAGTATGCCGATTGATCCTGTGATCATTGATTATTACCTGCACCTGCTTCCGGGTGTAACAGGGCATCATGCAATGCAACGCTTAACTATGCTGAGTTGTTATGATGCTTCGGCCAAATCATTAACGGAGAAAATATTAGACAGGCCAAGACTGATGGAGCGGATTAAAAAAAGTATTCCGGCAGGTAACGTGGCGCACATGGCCTGTTTTAATGTTACCAAATATGAAAGAACATTGTCGGTAAAGCTTGATATGCCTATTTATGGCTGCGACCCGGAACTGTATGACCAGGGTAATAAAAGCAACAGCCGGAAAATTTTTAAACAATGCGGATTGAATGTGCCGGCAGGTTTTGAAGACCTTAAAAATGAAGAAGAAATTATAGCGGCACTCACTGATCTTAAACTGAACAATCCTTCTCTCCGCAAAGCCGTGGTAAAAATGAATGATGGCTTCTCCGGCGAAGGCAATGCTATTTTTTCTTATGAAGGGATTGATGAAGGCAGCGAATGGAAACAATGGATAAGCGAACACCTGGCAACAGGTTTAAAAATTGTAGCCAGCGACCTTACCTATAAAGATTTTATGTACAAATTTCAATCAATGGGTGGTATTGTGGAAGCATTCGTTGAAGGAGAAGTGAAGACTTCACCTTCGGTACAGTGCCGCATCAATCCGCTGGGAGATTGTAAAGTGGTTTCTACTCATGACCAGGTGGTGGGTGGCGAAAGCGGCCAGGTTTTTATCGGTGCCTATTTTCCTGCCCACGAAGAGTATGCTATCGAAATTGGTGAGTATGGATTAAAAGTGGCGCAGGCGTTGCAAAAAAATGGTGTGATGGGGCGGTTTGCAGTAGATTTTATTTCTGTAAAAGAAAAAGATGGCTGGAAACATTATGCCATTGAAATCAACCTGCGGAAAGGCGGCACTACTCATCCTTATATATTGCTGGAGTTTCTGACAGATGGTGATTACGATCATGAAAACGGATTGTACCTGACCGCCAACCGCCAAACCCGTTATTATTTTTGTTCAGATAATCTTCGCAATGAAAAATATATTGGTATTACTCCACCCGACCTGATTGATATTGCCATGCTTCATCAGCTGCATTATGACGGCACTTCGCAGGAAGGAGTAATGTTTCATTTGATAGGTGCTTTATCGCAATACGGTAAATTGGGAGTGGTATGTATTGGCAGCACACCGGAGAGAGCTAAAAACTTTTATGAGCAAACAGTGAAAGTACTGGATGGGGAATGCTGATTTTTTCAGCTTATTCAAGACCCACTTTTTTTAAAAAAACTGTCCACCGGGGATCTTTAAACAAGATTTTAAGAAATGGATTGTTCTTCAACTGGGTGATTCCTCCGTCATGATTGGCATAGGCTTTTTCCAACCACTCAAATGCCTTATCCTTTTCTTCCCGCCAGGCATATATTTCTGCTACCTGGAAGGCGGCCAGGTCTGCAAATTTTTTTATGAGATCCTGAAGTGTTTTTTCCGATTCAATCTTATTTCCTTTGGAATAATAAATAAGCGGCAGAGTAACAATCATGTAAAGACTGTCTTTATTTTTTTGCTGAATAAAATATAAAGCAGAATCTGGTTTGCCTGCCAACAGGTAAATTCTTCCCAGTTGAGCATTATAGTCATTATTATCCGGGTGCAGTTCAAGGGCTTTCTTTAAAACCGCTTCGGCCTCATTTGCCTGACCGGAAAACAGTAATGCCAGTGAAAGATTGTATGGATGGGTAATACTAACCGGATCCAGTTTCATCGCCTTCCGGCTCAGTTCAATTGACTCCTTTGTTCTTCCGAGTGCCAGGTTAAGAAATGCCAAAACACTTATATTAAAAGAATTTCCCGGTTCAAGGGCTAATGCTTTTTGATATTCTGCATTGGCTCCTTTCCAATCGTAATCATAAGTCGTCTTTATAGTACCTCTTAAACGATAGACTTCTGTAGATGATTTGTCTAAGGAATATGCTTTGTCCGTTGCTTTGCGGGTTGCTGCAATGGCTTCATCCCTGTTGTCATATCCGGCATACGACCTGGTAAGATGGGTAAATGCGATCTCTGTCCAAACCCTTACATCATTGGAGTCAAGCATTAATGCCTGGTTCAAAAGGTTCAATACTTTTTTTATCTCCTGCGGTTTCCCTTCCGATTTTGACCGTATATATTTTGCCTGCTGTGCCAGGTTGTAGGCATCTGTATTCCCTTTTTCTTTTTTATTAATCTGTTCTTTCTCCTGCAAAGAAATTTTTGCGTTGAGCTGTGCAGCAATGATCTGCGCAATTTCTGTTTGAACGGAGAGCCTGTCCTGAAAATCTTTATCCCATGATTCAGCCCATTGATGCTTGTCTTCCTTAGCATTAATTAGCTGGGCCGTGATGCGGATTTTATCACCCTCATGCTGCACACTTCCTTCCAGCACATATACCACGCCTAATTCATCGGCGATCTGCCTCATATTCTTTTTTGTTCCCTTGTACTGCATCACTGAAGTGCGGGAAGTGGGATTTAAATCTGCTATAGTGGCAAGGTTGGTAATAATATCTTCTGTAATGCCATCGCTTAAATATTCATCTTCTTTATTACCACTCATATTGGTAAAAGGCAGCACAGCAATAGATTTTTCAAATACTGCTTTTTTACCCGGGTTTATGAATTTAAAATAAGAAAATACACCAACAGCAAGAATAATGATTGCTGCGACAATGGTTATCCATTTTGTTTTACCAGAAAAAGCTTCACCCTTTCCTTTCAGATTTTTTCTTGAAGGAACTATTATGCCGGGATTGCTGATAGCGAAAATTTCAACCGGGGTTTCTATATTCTTAAATTTATATTGGCCCAGGGAAAAGGTAGTAATGTCAGGATGATTGCTGATATCATTAAAAACAATATCAGAAACAAGAACAGAACCAGCTACAGCAAATGACTCCAGTCTCGCAGCCATATTTACACCGTTTCCAAAAACATTGGTTTCATCCACCACCACATCACCTGAATGGATGCCAATGCGCAAAGGAACTTTGGGTTCTTCCTGCATATGCCGTTGAATTTCGATCGCAGCTTCTACCGCATCTACCGCACTGTTGAAAAGACACAAAGCACCATCACCAAGGAATTGGACAATGCGTCCACGACGGGCATGAAGAGTGTTTTCTAAAACTTGTTGAAATTTATCACGGCTAACCTTCGCCTTAGCTTCATCTTCCTGCATCAACGCAGAATAGCCCTGTATATCGGCAAACATGATGGAAGCTAACTGGCGGACCTGGGCCATTTGTCTGGTTTAGATTCTAAATTTAACTAAATATCCTGAATGAATTTTTTGAGGCAATATATATGAATAATGCAAGATGGTGCCGCCTTGTCTTAAGGATAGCGAAAAAAGCCTCAAGTTTTAAGATTGTTACCAAAAACAGTTAAATTCAATTTTTATACTCAGGTCTTTTTCACCAGCATAAATAATTGAAATATGGCGATCCGGGACGATAACGCATACCGGAAATTTTTTCGGCATTCCTGGCCAGCCAAAACGGTTAGTTTTAGACGGCGTCATATTGGTAAAGATGTCAAACGGAAAAATTGCAGAAGAAAGGGATTTCTTTGATAACCTCGAATTCATGACACAACTGGGGTTGATGCCCGCAGCACGGAAATAATGGGTTTCTTTTAAAAGCATTCTCATCTGTATAATTTATGAAAGCAAAATCTATCAAAGGAAGTTCAGCCGGAGAAATTGAAACGGCGTTTCTGCAAAGTATAGCCGATGGTTTCAAACCAACACTGGCTATTGTTTTTATATCCATCAGGCAGGATAGAAAAGCTATTTGCGAAATACTGAGTGCAGAGAATATAGATATTCTTGGAGCTACGTCTTCCGGTGAGTTTATCAATGGCCACCAAAGCGAAGGTGAAACTGTAATCATGTTCTTTGATATTAATAAAAATGACTATTGCATTTTATTTGAAGATATTGGTGAAAGAACATTGTTCGATGCAGCGAAAAATATGACAACAGCCGCTTTGCAAAAATTCAATACTCCCGCATTTATTCTTTGCAGCACTCTATTATCTGCAAACGGAAATATGTTAGATGGGGAAACCCTGGTTCGAAGTATTGAAAACATTGCTGGCCCGCAGGTTAATATGTTTGGAGGTATGGCGGGTGATGATATAACATTTACAGGTACGTATGTATTTACCAATAATCAATCTACCGATTATGGGATGGCGGCATTGGTATTAAATGAAGACAAAATAAGTCTGCATGGGATGGCCATTTCCGGCTGGAAACCGATGGGAGTTTACAGAACCATAACAAAAAGTGAGGGCAATTTACTTTACTCCATTGATGAAAAGCCTGCCCTTGAAATGTACCTGCGTTTTTTGGGCAAGGATATATCTTCGGCAGATGACCAGATACAATTTTATAATTCAATGGGGGTTCACTATCCTTTTCAGATAGAAAGAGAAAACAGGGAACCAATGATGTGCAACCCTATCGGGTATGATAAGGAAAAAGAAGCATTAATATGTGAATCGGATATACTGCAGGGTTCAACGTTCCGCTTTTCAACGCCTCCTGATTTTGATATCATTGAAACAATAGTTGAAAAAGCAACTCAATTAAAGAATAATATCCATGCAGAAGCAGAAGCACTGCTGATATTTTCATGTGTTGGAAGATTAAGTGCATTAGGCCCAATGGCACAGGAAGAGAACGAAGGATTGGCAAATGTCTGGAAGGTACCCATGGCGGGCTTTTATACTTATGGTGAATTTGGCCGGGCCATCAATGGCAAACATGAATTTCATTCTACTACCAATAGCTGGGTAGCATTGAAAGAGAAATAAAACAGAATATATGAGACTTGTCATTCTTTTAATTACTCTAATTTTTATTTCTGCCTGTACGGGCAAATCAAAACCCAATCCTAATTCACAGCTGGCAGGTATGTATAAATTATACATCGCAGAAAATGCTGACTCCAACGGTGTTTGGCATGAAGACCCCTGGACAAAAGGAGGTAACGGTTATATTGTATATGATGGATTAGGGCATATGGCTGTTCATATCACCGGGAAGGGTTATAATGATTTTAAATGGTTACCTGAAGAAGAAAGTCTCCGGCCTGAAAGAATAAATCAAAAGCTTGACAGTATGTCAACCGAAGAACTGAAGGCAGCAGTAAGGGCATTTTCTTCCAGTTATGTGTATGTTGGCAATTACACTATTGAAGACAGCATAGATGTAGTGAAACATCATCGGATTTCCACTTCCATTCATTCACCATTGGGCAGCACCGTAAGAAGAGCATTTACTTTTAGCGGCGATACTATCATTCTCCGGGTACTGAATGGTAACCGCAGATTAAAATGGATCAAACAACCATAGTATTTTACTAAACAGGGCTTAATTAATTGTTTACAAATGAAAGCAAAATCAATAAAAGGAAATTCCACAGAGGAAATTAGATCTGTATTAGCAGAAAGCATGGCTGACGGTTTTAAACCAACTCTTGCTATCTGTTTTATTTCTATTAAGCAAGACAGGAAATCTATTTGTAAATTATTGGATGAAAAAGGCATTGCCATTTTCGGGGCTACTACCAATGGAGAATTCATTGATGAGGATCACTCTAAAGAATCGGCAGCCATTCTTCTATTGGATATGAACACGGATCATTTCCGTGTGCTGTTTGCGGAATATCCTGAAAAAAATTACCGGCAAGTTGCAGCAGGTATAGCAAAAAGTACAAAAGAACAATTTGCAAATCCTGCATTCCTGATCTCCGGCAGTAATACAGAAACAGATGGTGAGCAACTGCTCTTTGGCTTTGAAGATATAATAGGCAAACAGGTGAATGTTTTTGGCGGCATGGCCGGTGATGATTATTCTTTCAAAGAACAATTCGTTTTTACCAATGATAAAGAAAGCAACCGCGGTATGGTAGTATTGGCTGTGGATGAAGATAAAATTATGATCAGGGGAATAGCTACCTGCGGTTGGAAGGCAGTGGGCACTGAAAGAACAGTGACGAAAAGTGAAGGCAACCATGTTTATACAGTTGATAACATACCCGTACTCGACTTAACGATTAAATATGGCGGTCTTGAAAACGTTAAAGAAAACGATCCAAATGTAGCGATGGAGATAGCAGTGAATTTTCCATTACAGTTACAGCGGGAATTTGGTGACCCGGTAATGAGGCCCGGTTTATTGGTGGATTGGAATGACCATTCTTTTTATTGCAGCGGCACCGTACCGCAGGGCTCCAGGGTCCGCTTCTCCATTCCACCGGATTTTGATGTAATGGAAAAAGTGATTGAAGGTGTACAAGCTATGAAAGCTGCTGAAATGCCCGAAGCAGATGCAGTGGTTGTTTTCAGTTGTGCCGGACGAATACTGGCATTAGGCCCGCTAATGAATATGGAAATTGAAGGAATAAAAAATGTCTGGAATGTTCCAATGGCCGGTATGTTTTCCAATGCAGAATTGGCCAGGGCTACCGGGGGAAACCTGGAAATGCATAATTGTACTACCTGTTGTGTAGTATTAAAAGAAAAATAAAATGAACCAACATCTTAAAAATATTTTAACAATTATTCAGCAAGATGAAAGTTTAACTGCTGAACAGAAAAATGCCATTTCAAAATCATTGAAAGATGCAGACAAAGAATTAGAAATAACAGCATTCAAACTAGACAGAACAGAAAAAGTAAAAAGAACCACGGCCATTTTATTAGAGGAAACCATTGAAGAGCTGGAGCAAAAAAGAAAAGCTATTGAAGAAACCAATTCTGCTTTAAGCAAATCACTCGAAGAATTAAAAGCTGCACAGGCACAATTGATACAATCAGAGAAAATGGCAAGCCTCGGAGAACTCACTGCCGGGATTGCCCATGAAATACAGAACCCGTTAAACTTCGTCAACAATTTTTCTGAAGTAAGTACAGAGCTGGTGGATGAAATGAATACAGAAATAGATAACGGGAATTTAGATGAAGCAAAACAAATAGCACAGGATCTTAAACACAATCTGGAAAAAATAAATCATCATGGCAAACGGGCCGGTGATATTGTAAAAGGAATGCTGCAGCATAGCCGCAGCAGCAGTGGCGTAAAAGAATTAACTGATATTAATGCACTGGCGGATGAATATTTAAGATTAGCCTATCATGGCTTGCGGGCTAAAGATAAAAGCTTTAACGCTGCCATGAAAACAGACTACGATGAAAGCATCGGGCTGATTAAAATTATACCGCAGGATATTGGCCGTGTTGTTCTTAATCTTATCACCAATGCATTTTATGCGGTTACAGAAAGGAAGAAGCTCAATGTGGAAGGGTATGAACCGGTCGTCACTGTCAGTTCTAAGAAATTTGCTGACAGGATTGAAGTATATGTAAAAGATAATGGACCGGGCATTCCGAAAAAAATATTGGATAAAATTTTCCAACCATTCTTTACCACCAAACCCACCGGGCAGGGAACAGGATTGGGTTTATCATTGAGTTATGATATTGTAAAAGCACATGGTGGTGAGTTGAAGGTGGAAACGAAGGAAGGAGAAGGTTCAGTTTTTATCATTGTATTAAATGAAACAACAAAATAATATGGACCTATGAAAAAAAGTAAACTGGTTTGTTATTTTATTCTTTTGAATTTACTGCTAGTCTGTAATATGCTTTTTGCACAGCCAATGAAGTATGATGCAAAATTTGTTGATAGTATTACCAACCGTTTGCCGGCAAGCCCCGATGATACTTCAAAAGTAAACAACCTGATAAAACTGGCGGGCATGCATTTATTCATCAACCCAGCATTAACTATTAAATATGCCAAAGAAGGGGCTGCTATTGCTAAGAAGATACATTACCACACCGGAAGGATTGGCTGCCTGGGACAATCTGCATTTAGCTTTGCAATAAGCGGAGATTGGGTAAAAGCAACAATTGATGTTAACGAAGCCATACCGCTGTGTGAAAAATACAAGCCCGATGACATGATCTATATGTATAATCTCATGGTTATAATCTTAGCCACCAAAGGCGACAATGAGCAGGCATTGGAATGGGCACAAAAAGCAACCCGTATACCGGCCTTTTCTAAACGTACGGAAGTTGGCAAATGGCCCACCTATATGCAACTTGGACTGATAAATGAAGCATTAAACCGGCTCGATTCTGCCAAATACTACGGGGATATTGTTTTGGAATACATTAAAAAGTATGCTCAGACAGGGCCAGAATTGACAAGAGATTCCTATACGCTTTTAGGAAATATAGCAATCAAACAAAACCAATATCAGCAAGCAATAGAGTATTACAGGCTTGCGGCCAACAATACCGGACTCGCAACTGTGTATCACACAATTCAGCAATCCGATTCTGCTCGTTATTACGGACTAAAGGGTTTACAGGATGGGCAGATCCAAAAAAATCCGGCCAGTATCCAAATCACCTCAAAAATATTAGCAGCAGAATTCAGAAAATCAAATCCTGAAGAAGCGAATAAATATCTGAATATATACGTTGCATCCAAAGACTCCCTGTACAATGCGGAAAAACTAAAACAGTTAGAAGAACTCCGGCTGAACGGGCAAAGAAATGAGTTTGAACTTAAGATAATGAAAACGGCTAATCGCAACAGGTTCATGCTTTCTTCGTTGTTTATTATACTGGCATCGTTGACTATTCTTGTTTTATTAATCTGGAGAAATAATAGGTTCAAGCAAAGAACTAATCAACAACTGGAAGCTTCTCTCAATAACCTGAAGTCAACCCAGGCGCAGCTTATCCAATCAGAAAAAATGGCTTCGCTGGGAGAACTCACGGCAGGCATTGCACATGAAATACAAAACCCGTTAAACTTCGTCAATAATTTTTCAGAAGTGAATAAAGAATTGGTGGATGAGTTGCAGCTGGAATTGAAAGCTGGAAAAATTGATGATGCAATTGAAATATCAAATGATATAAAAGCAAATGAAGAAAAAATAAATCATCACGGCAAAAGAGCTGATGCGATAGTAAAAGGAATGTTGCAACACTCCAGTAGTGGCACTGGCAAAAAAGAACCAACCTATATTAATAAACTGGCGGATGAATATTTACGGTTAGCTTATCATGGTCTTCGGGCAAAGGACAAGTCATTCAATGCAACGATGAAAACAGATTTTGATGAAAGCATTGGTAACATCAATATCATTCCGCAGGATATCGGAAGAGTTGTTTTGAATTTAATTACGAATGCGTTTTATGTAGTGAATGAAAAGAAAAAACAAAATATCCCTGGCTATGAGCCAACTGTTACCATAGCAACAAGTTCGATTCAGCCCCCTTTAGGGGGTCGGAGTATTCAAATAAAAGTATCTGACAATGGGGGCGGCATTCCCCAAAAAGTATTAGATAAAATATTTCAACCCTTCTTTACCACCAAACCAACAGGACAAGGAACAGGTTTGGGACTATCGTTGAGTTATGATATTGTAAAAGCACATGGTGGAGAATTGAAAGTGCAGACGAAGGAAGGAGAGGGAAGTGAGTTTGTTATTCAATTGCCAAATTCTTGAAATAAAAAATGAAAATATTTATAAAACTATTACTGCTTTTATTGTTACCTGTTTTTGTATTGTCACAGTCTCAGCAAAAATTGGACAGCCTGCATATTGCTCTCAGGAACGCATCTAATGACAGTATTCGGATGGAAAAATATCAGGAACTACATTGGTTTTACCAGGAAGTGAACCGGGATAGTGCTATGTTTTACTGCGATCAGGCCTTGCCGATTGCTAAACAATTAAAATTAAGCTTGCACGAGGCTAATATTTTAGATGGCAAGGGTTATATGTTCATGCATTTGGGAAATTACCCAAAATCACTTGAAACTTTTTTACTCGCTTTGAAAATTGCAGAAGACCCGTCAAGTGAAAATGATAACTATAATCTTTTTCGGAATTCTATCAGGGAGACTCCCCAAACTTTCAGACTTAAGGTATTAGCCAGTATTCACCATGATATGGGTCATTTGTATGGAAGAACCGGTAATACAAGCAAGCAAATTTTACATTACCGGCAAACTGAAAGCATTAGTGAATCTGTCCAGGACACAAGGCAACTTGCATTGGTGAATATGAACCTGGGATGGGCTTATTCAACCCTGGATAAAATAGATTCGGCAATCATTTTTGTGCAAAAATCACTTTTATTTTGGTATATGCTGCCATTTGAACAACGAAAATATGAAGGCCTTTCCTTAAATGAACTGGGGGATTATACTCTGCGAAAAGGGAATTATGGCCTGGCAATGGATGCCCTGATAAGATCGGTAAGAGTCAATAAAGAGCAAAACAATCTTGCTTTCCTGGGTGACGCATATATTTCATTAGGCAATTTATATAAAATACTAAATAAACCGGACACCGGCCTGCTCTATGCCCGGCAAGGCCTTGAAACTTTTAAAGCTGTAGGATTGCCTGCAGGAATAGCAAATTCATACGGTTTACTTTCATCGCTATATGATGTACAAAACAAAACTGACAGTGCTTTTGCTTATTCAAAATTGGCCACCTTACTAAAAGACAGCTTGAATATTGTGGAACAAAAAAGCCTGCAGGCCTTTCAAAACGTTGGGTTTGATGAACAGCTGCGGTTGGAAGAATTGGAAAAAGAAAAAATTCAAACACAAAATAAGGTCAGGACTTATGCGATGCTGGCAGGCCTTGGCGTGTTTTTTATAGTTGGTTTAATTCTCTATCGAAATAACCGACAAAAACAAAAAGCAAATAAAGTATTAGAAACAACGCTTACCAATTTAAAATCCACCCAATCTCAACTTATCCAATCCGAAAAAATGGCTAGCCTTGGCGAACTCACCGCAGGTATTGCACATGAAATTCAAAATCCGTTGAACTTCGTTAATAATTTTTCGGAGGTGAATACTGAATTGATTGATGAATTAAATGTGGAAGTTGATAAAGGAAACATTGATGAAGTAAAAGCAATTGCGAAGGACATTAAAGAGAACGAACAAAAAATAAATCATCATGGCAAAAGAGCCGATGCGATAGTAAAAGGAATGCTGCAACACAGCCGCAGCAGTAATGGTTTAAAGGAACCAACAGACATCAATGCTTTGTGCGATGAGTATCTAAGATTGTCTTATCATGGCTTAAGAGCAAAGGACAAATCTTTCAATGCAACGATGAAGACAGATTTTGATGAAACGATTGGTAATATCAACATAGTTCCGCAGGATATTGGCAGAGTTATTTTAAATTTAATCAACAATGCATTTTATGTGGTTGATGAAAAGAAGAAGGCTTCGACAAGCTCAGCCGGACAATTCGCTTACGAACCAACCGTTTCAGTAAGCACAAAAAAAATAAATGGTAAAGTAGAAATAAAAGTTACCGACAACGGCAACGGCATCCCACAAAAAGTATTGGATAAAATATTTCAACCCTTCTTTACCACCAAACCAACAGGACAGGGAACAGGCCTGGGTTTGAGTTTGAGCTATGATATTGTAAAAGTACATGGTGGCGAGTTGAAAGTGGAGACGAAGGAGGGGGAAGGAAGCAAATTCATAATTGTATTACCATCTAACTTATAAATAACAAGATGAAAAATTTACTTGCTATAATTCTCTTTTTTTATTTCCCGGTACAACTCTGTGCTCAAATAGGCAGTTTAGATCCGGGCTACAATCCATTTTTAGCAGATAGTCTGCGTGCAAGGATTGATCGGGCTGACAATGATTCTGCAAAAGCCTGGAACATGTACATGCTTTCCTGGGCAATTGAAGGGTTTCGGGCAGATAGTGCACTGGCTATTGCGAAACAAGCATATGAATTCTCAAAAAGTAAGGATTTAAAAATGATGCAGGTCCGTGCATTGAGAGCCATAGGATACAATCAAAAAAATATGGGAGATTATGCTGAATCATTAAAATCATACTTACAGGCATTTGAAATATTAGGATATTCTTCTTATCAGGAAAGTAACAGCATACCTGATACTGATGGATCTGATCATGGACGGGAGATTTTGCATGAATATGCAGAGACACAGAGAAATATGGGTTTTTACTTGGAGAAGTAGGTAACAGAACGGAGCAACTGATCAAATACAGAACAGCACTGAAGATACATGAAGCGATGAAACATGAACATTTAATAGCCAATACAACCTTTAATATCGCTGAAGTGTACCTGGCAATGAATCATCACCTTGATTCAGTCATAATACTTGCAGAAAACAGTTTAGGCTACTACGAAAAACAAAATGTTCCTTTTTATGTAAAATCATATCTTGGTGTAATCTATAATATTATCGGGGAAGCCAATCTTATCTTGAAAAAATATGATTTGGCAGAAGAGGCATTATGGAAAGCAGAAAAGGCCAATATCCAGTATAAAAATCTGAGAAATTTAGTTCAAACGTATT
>JANPMI010000022.1:0-2510 GCA_031422725.1 Chitinophagaceae bacterium
ACCCACATTAAAATAAAAATGATAAGACCGGTGATGATGGCCGTATAAGGTTTTGTTTTGGTCCATAAAGCCAGTGCTACAAAAATACCGGCTTCAATCAGGGCAATACCGATGAGCAGTGGAGTAAAACCGAGGCCGGAAACACTGGCGGAAATCATTTCGCCAATAAAAATTAATGCTGCTGTAACAAATAAAGCAGTTCTTGCTTTTTTTATTCCTGTTTCATACCCCTTCATTTCAAGCTTTTTAACACCATCATAGTAATCAGCAATTTCATTTTCACTGCCGGCAGGCGGATTGGTTGGGTTTTGATTTTCAGACATAGTGTAAATTTCGCTTAAGATAAAAAAATTCCGGCAAAAAAAAGAACCCGGATGTTAATATCCGGGTTTGTTTATAAGGAAAGGTTTGGATTAATGTTTTCGAAAAGAAAGAAATAAGTTTCTTTCTTCCCTCTATCAACGGAGAATAGACTTAAACAGTTGCCCGTAGTTTAACAGGAATAAAAAACCTTTCGGTTAACGAAAGGAAACAGTAATGAGGGAAATCGCTAATGTATATTATGCGCAGGCAATTTTTTCTACCCGCCTGCTGTGACGGCCACCTTCAAAATCCGTCGTCATAAAAATACCTACCATTTTTTCAGCATCACCCTCTCTTACAAATCTTGCTGGTATGCAGATTATATTGGCGTTATTATGTTCTCTTGCCAACTGGGCCAGTTCTTCTCCCCAACATATTGCTGCACGGATGCCCTGGTGTTTATTAGCGGTAATGGCTACACCGTTGGCACTGCCACATAATAAAATTCCAAATGCCGCCTTTCCATTTTCTACAGCAGAGGCCACAGGATGGGCAAAGTCGGGATAATCAACAGACTCTTTACTGTGTGTGCCAAAATCCTCGAACGGCAATCCCTTCCCTTCGAGAAACGAAATCAGCTCTTCTTTATAATCATATCCTGCATGGTCGCTGCCAATGGCGATGGGCTTACTGAGGTCAAAAGGGGAATGCATAGAGAAAAGTTTTGAGTTATGAGTTGCGAGCTACGAATAGAGACGCTACAAAGTTAAAGAACTCGCAACTCATAACTCAAAACCCGCAACTTTCTTTAACTCCATTCTTTTTGTTCTTTAGCCTTTCTTTTTTCGATGCGGGAGGCAATGATAATGCTGGCTTCAAACAACAGGTACAACGGTATGGTAACCAGCGTAAGACTGAAAGGATCGGTGGAAGGAGTAATAATGGCTGCTGCAATTAATATAATAATAAAAGCATGGCGACGGTATTTTCTCAGGAAGCTGCCGGTTACAACGCCAATTTTTGCCAATACCATTACCAGTAGCGGCATTTGAAACAGAATGCCGACACCGGCGGTGGTGTATATCAGATTTTCCAGGTAATCAGAGAAAGAAGGCATAATAGTTATCTGGGAACTCATTTTATAATTAAAATAAAAATTAACCATAAAAGGAGTGAGTATATAATAGCCAAACAATACCCCGGCGAAGAAAAGCAGGGATACCCAGAAAATAACACCTCTTGTTTTTTTCATTTCTTTCGTAGAGAGAGCCGGTTTTACAAACCGCCAGAATTCCCAGAAGATATAGGGGAAAGCCAGTATAAACCCACCGATGAATGCCAGTGTAAATGAAGCAATGAACTGCCCGGTCATTCTTGTTTCAAGAAACTGTGCTTTTACTTCCGAAAAACACATGGCATTGCCGATGCCAATACTGCGGCCCAGGCTGCAAAGCCACCTCGAAGAAATAAAATCAGCACGGGTGGGGGCAAAGAGAATCTGATCTACCACAAAACCAGAATAAGAAAATACTACTACGGCTCCAATCAGGACGGCAATAACGGAACGTATAACATGCCAGCGGAGATCCTCGAGGTGATCAATGAAAGACATTTCTGCCTTTGTATCTTTATTCCGCTTATTAAAAAAATCAAGTATTGCCATTTTTATATTGAGTGCCGCAAAGGTAGGTGATTGGTTAATTAGGTTAATTTGGTAATTGGTTAATTAGGCTTAAAAGCGGCAATTACCCTTCTTGTTTGCGGCGTTTCAGATAAGCGATATAACCATTTAGTTTTTTCAAAAGGGTTTCCTGTTTAAGTTTTAATTCCTGAAACAATATTTCGTTAATATAATTTTCGTCAAGAGCACTTGACAGGTGGTCGTATGTTTCCAAAAGCGATCCCCTCGAAATACGGCAAAACTGGATTGCCTCCTGGTAATGGTATCTTCCATAGCCTTCTGCAATATTAGCTGATATTGACCTTGCACTATCTTTAATTTGTGCAGTAAGCAGGAACTTTTCTTCTTTTGGAAATGTATTAGCGACAGTGACTACTTCTTTTCTGAATGCTTTAGCAGAAATATAAACTTCAAGTGTATCTAATGTTTGCATATTAAGAAGATTCTTCAATAATGAAACCTTTGCCCAATACCCTAATTAACCAATCCACCAATTGACTACCTTATTTCAGCTTTTTCATCTTCA
>JANPMI010000023.1:0-7947 GCA_031422725.1 Chitinophagaceae bacterium
AAACTCAATTTTTTGTCCTTCCCTTGAAATGTTTACAGGTGTTATCAATTCTGTGCTAATCACTTTACTTTCTGCCATTGCTGTCTGTACTGCAGCAACAGGATTAATGGCGGGAATACCATTGGCATTACTGGTTTTCTGTTCCACTGATGCTATGCGGCTTCCAGTAACAGAAACAAGCTGATCATTTTTGAAGGCAAGCACATACAATTGATTATAGACAGGTATCGCTTTAAAACTCTGTTGCAGATAGACCATCCTGATCTCAGATCCCGGAATGATATAGGTGCCTGTAATAATAGAATTATCCAGGTCGCCTGGTAACAGCCCGATGCCTGAACTGTTCTTTTGAACTAATTGCAGTGCAATGTTTTTGTCATTTTCACTAACCTGTGCTTTTGCAATACAAGCACAAACGAGGAATACAGTAAGGAGTATAAATTTTCTCATAATGTAATATTATAGCAGTTATTGTGGAAAGATACTAATTGAAAAATCGGGAGCCAGGGTATTATAAAGTTAATGGAATATCATTCTTACCTATGAACAAATCAGTTTATCAATTTGCTTCCGCTCCGCCTTGGTCGGAACGGAAGCAAAAAATTTATCCGTAAAAAAATCTTATCGCACATGCACTTTACCATCGGCCAGTTTGCTGCCACCGGCATCTCCTACCAGCACATAATAAATTCCACGGCTGCCGCCTGTCAGGTTAATGGGTATTAAAGTATAAGGACCGGTGATGCTGAACTGACGGTTATACACCATCGCCCCTTTGGAATCAAATATGGTGATCTTTCGCTGTGTACTTGCTCCACTTTCATTGTAATACGAAACCGTAAAGTTTCCATCATTGGGACTCGGGAATATAAATAGTTTGCTGCTTGCAGTAGCTGCTATAACAACAGGCCCTGACTGATTGGAACATACAAGACCGCTGCTGAATGCCTCCTGGATATTTACATTATAAGTGCCGATGGCTTCTACGTTGGCTATATATGTATTACCCGTATTCGAAAATGCAGTACCGTTCTTAATCCAGCTTATTGTAAGTGTACCGCCGGTGGATGCACTCGGTGTTGCGGTAAGCGTTGTTGTCTGACCGGGTAATAAACTCGTCAGTGGTGCTGCAACTAATGTTACCGTGGGCAACTGCCGAACAGTAAGCAGGGCTGCATTAGAAACGGTGGCAACAATGCAGGATGTATTGGACAACAGGCTGCGGTAAAGATTACCACTCAATGATGTGGTGGCTCCTGTTATGGTAAGGGTCGCTGTGTTTGCTCCCGTATAAACTCCTGTATTGGGAACAGGATTATAGTTAGCCCCGCCATCCGTACTTACCTGCCATTGATAGGTGATTGGTTGTGTACTTGTACCTGTTACCGTAAAGGTTGTATTACTCCCTGAACACAGTTCTTTATTTGAAGGTTGACCCCCGGCCGAAATCGCAACAGGACTTATTACAGTTAATGTTGCTGCACTGGAGATAACAGCAGGTGCACAGGCAGCACTTACCACCGCCTGGTACTTGTAACCATTCATAGATGCAGTGATTCCTGAGACAGTATAACTGGTTGTCGTTGCTCCCGGAATATCAGCATAGCTGGTTCCGCCATTGGTGCTTACCTGCCATTGATAATCGGCAGCATTGTTAGCGGCGACTGTAAATGTTGCAGTCCCTCCCACACATACTGTCCGATCAACAGGCTGCGAAGTGATGGTTGCACTGGCAGCTGCGCTGATTATATAAGTAAGATTCCTGGTTTGCGAAGGTGCGCCGGAAGAAGTTCCTGTTACTGTTATAACATAAGTGCCGGGTGCCAGTGTATTGGTTCCGTTCAATGTAACTGTTACATTGCTTCCTGCTGCTACGGGGTTTGCAGAAAAACTAACCGTTGTTCCTGCAGGATTACCACTGGCTGAAAGATTAATCGGGTTGCTGAACGCACAAGTGCTATTGCCCAATGTTATTGCCATACTTGATGGCACCGGGCAGGTAGATATTGCCGGAGCAGGTGAACTAAATGCAAAGCCGGACTGAATAATAAAATCAGCATTGGAAATATCAAAAAAGATATTGCCCACTGCTTCTATTTTAATTTTAGCGGTGCTTGTCGGGCTGCAGGGGATCGTAATGATTTCCGAACCATCATTAGGTGTACTTGCCATTATTACAGTTGGATAAGTTAAACCCCCATCTGTTGATAATGAAATCTTAACATCGGAAACATTAATCGGTGCGGCACTGGTACCGGCCACATTCCAAGTAATTGTTTGTGTTGTGCCACCGGTAAATATTTCGCCACCATTGGGTGCAGTCACAACAAAAGGACCGGTTCCATCAACCGTATTTATTTGAAAGGTGCCTGTAAAGCCAGTCTGGCAACCTTCACCACCCGTAACAACTCCCCCACCACCGGCACGGTTATCTCTTACCGTCAACCTGAATTTCATAGTTCTTCCAAGAGTTGGTAATGTTTCTCCTTTCAGTCCTCCCATTGTTGCAGGAGGGTTGGTTGGATAACCCGCTAATATTACAGCAAGATCGGGGAAGGTACGGCTGCCTGTAGTTTTGGGTATTCTTGATTTAAAAAGAGGACTGGTGGTATTGGCATTACCGCCATTCCATGAAGTGGAAGGACCCAGGTCCCATTCTTCCCAGCAATAGGTGATAGCATCTCCATTGGCATCTGTGGCAGATGCAGATAAAGTGAAGGGTGTATTAAGAGGAATACTAACGCCATTGTTGTTCATCGCTGTAATTACCGGAAGTATGTTACCGTTTGAAGTTGCAACTCTGCATGTCCCTCCAGATTCAAGAAAATTGCTTATTTGATCAAAACTTACTGTATGAAAAAATGGATCACTGTTAGGTTGTATGTTATCGGTACCGCAGATGCCGGCATATGCCTGGATAGTGGTGCCGCTTCCTACTTCATAGGCGTTAGCAGCTGAGCGGTTACCACCTCCGCAACTGCTGGTACTGCTGTTAAACGTATGACTGCCACCAAACTGGTGCCCCATTTCATGAGCTACATAGTCAATATAAAATGGGTCTCCTACCGGATTAGACAAACCTGTTACACCTCCTGCTTTATTACCACCGCAAACAACTCCCAGAAAAGCAACACCTCCGCCGCCAGTGCTGAATACATGACCAATATCATAATTGGCAGATCCAATAACACTATTACAGGTGGTTATATTCTGTGAAAGCATTGCACCGCCGTTATTATTTGTATAAGGATCGGTTGTACCATCGAGAAATATAAGCAGATCATTGTTGGAAACCAGTGTCATTCTTACTGCCAATTCTGTTTCATATACACCGCTGACCCTGTTAACAGCAGTCAGCATGGCTGCCGCAACAGCAGGTACCGTTGGAGCCGGTCCGGCAACGGCGAAAGCATATTCCCCGGTACAGGCTAAGGCAAGACGATAAGTATATAATTCAGTTCCCCGGCAGGGACCCGCAGTAATGATTTCAGGGCTGTTTGGTTTATCAGGAGTTTCGCAAATAAAATTATCTGTCTTCAGATAATCACGGGTATAATAGCTTATATAATTATTTACATCAAACCTTGCATAAGGGTCAATAAAAACTCTGCCGGCCGGAGATAATATCTGTGCATGAAAACCGAAATAGGGATTGAAGTCTAATCTTACAGTAGCATGAGGATCATCAATGCCCTGCCCGGCAAAAGTTTTCATCTCCGGAAATTTGGCAGCTAAAGCAGGTTCCATAATTGAACTTTCCCATACATGGAACTTAGCCATTTTACCATCGGGCATTGGCAACGCTAACACCAGAGCTATGTTTCTGTTGGAAACATTTTGTTCAGCAGGCAGCGACCATAGAAAATTTTTCATGGCCTGCATATTCATTTCAGAAGCCCTGTATTTTTCGGGAATAATAAACCGCTGACCAGTAGTTGGCCGGGTAGCATTTTCACCCGCATCAGTAAAAAAATTATTTTGTGCAGAGACAGAAAAAGAAATACTCAACGCTACAATGGTTGTAAAAATAAGTTTGTAAATTTTTCTCATGGCATTGTTTTAATTATAGAACACTATTCAGGATTTTTTGAATAGTGCGGGAAGGGAGTAAATTAAACGGCCCTAAATTTAGCAATTATTCCTGTTCTCACTACCGTAAATTTTCAACATACAAAAGAAAAATCCCGTCTCCACAATGCTGTGGGGGACGGGATTCATTATTGATTATTTACGGAATTTGTTAATAACCCATGCCGCCCATATCAGGTGCGCCATGTCCTGCATGAGCTTCTTCTTTTTTAGGCTTGTCCGCTACTACACATTCAGTAGTCAGCAACATACCGGCAATGGAAGCAGCATTTTCCAATGCAATACGGGTAACTTTTGTAGGATCAATTACACCGGCTTTCAGCAGGTTCTCGTATACTTCTGTTCTGGCATTGAAACCATAATCACCTTTACCTTCTTTTACTTTTTGAACAACGATAGAGCCTTCGATACCTGCATTCGCAACAATCTGGCGAAGTGGCTCTTCCAGTGCTCTTCTAACGATAGCTGCACCGGTTGTTTCATCTTCGTTAGCCCCTTTGAATTTATCAAGAGAGTCAATGGCACGGATGAAAGCCACACCACCACCCGGAACAATGCCTTCTTCTACAGCAGCTCTTGTTGCATGTAAAGCATCGTCAACACGGTCCTTTTTTTCTTTCATCTCCATTTCTGTAGCAGCGCCGATATTCAATACAGCAACGCCACCGCTTAATTTAGCAAGACGCTCCTGTAATTTTTCTTTATCGTAATCAGACGTAGTTGATTCTATTTGTGCTTTTATCTGGTTGATGCGGGCATTAATGTCATCTTTCTTGCCTTTACCACCAACGATAGTTGTGTTGTCTTTATCAATAGTAACTGAAGTGGCAGTACCAAGATAAGTGAGGTCTGCACTTTCTAATTTGTAACCCTGCTCTTCGCTGACAACAATACCTTTTGTCAGTACAGCAATATCCTGCAGCATTTCCTTCCTGCGGTCGCCGAAGCCAGGAGCTTTTACAGCAGCTACCTTCAACGTACCACGCAGTTTATTTACTACTAATGTAGCTAATGCTTCACCTTCCAGATCTTCAGCAATGATCAATAACGGACGGCCGCCCTGCGCCACTTTCTCGAGGATATGAAGAATGTCTTTCATATTGCTGATCTTCTTATCGTAGATCAGGATGTAAGGATTCTCCATTTCTGCTTCCATCTTTTCACTGTTGGTTACAAAATAAGGAGAGATATAACCACGGTCAAATTGCATACCTTCTACTACTTCTATTCCGGTTTCTGTACCTCTTGCTTCTTCCACGGTAATAACACCTTCTTTCCCTACTTTCTTCATCGCTTCGGCAATCAGTTTACCAATCTCGTTATCGTTGTTGGCGGAAATAGACGCTACCTGCTGAATCTTGCTGCTGTCGTTCCCAACAGTCTGGCTTTGTCCTTTCAGGTGTTCTACCACCTTATTTACTGCTTTTTCAATCCCCCTTTTCAAATCCATCGGGTTGCTACCGGCTGCTACCATTTTCAGACCTTCACTGATAATTGATTGTGCCAGCACTGTAGCAGTGGTAGTACCATCGCCTGCAATATCTGCAGTTTTTGAAGCTACCTCTTTAACCATCTGGGCGCCCATATTTTCAATAGGGTCTTCCAGTTCAATTTCTTTTGCTACGGTTACGCCATCTTTAGTTATCTGTGGTGCCCCGAATTTTTTCTCAATAACCACATTGCGGCCCTTGGGACCCAGGGTTACTTTCACGGCGTTCGATAAGATGTCAACGCCTTTTTTCATTCTGTTTCTTGCTTCAATGTCGAAGAAGAGTTGCTTTGCCATAAATATTTAATTTTTGAAATGTTGAATAATTTTTCGCTTCAAGCTATTCGCTACAAGCAGCCCGCAGCAAGAGGCGAGTAGCTTTTTACACTATCGCTAGGATGTCCGACTCTCTCATGATGAGATAGTCTTCGCCTTCAATCTGAATTTCAGTTCCGGCATACTTACCATATAATACCGTGTTACCTGCTTTTACAGTTACCGGCTCATCTTTTTTGCCGGGACCTGCAGCAATAACAACACCACGTTGTGGTTTTTCTTTAGCAGTGTCAGGAATAATGATGCCACCAGCTGTTTTTTCTTCAGCAGCGGCTGCTTTTACAATTACCCTGTCGTGAAGCGGGGTAACATTGACTTTTTTAGCCATAGTTGTATTTTTTTTATTTTATAAAGTAAAATTCCCGTAAGAATTTGGGACGGCGAAGGTACACCTAATTATGTGCCAGTACCTTTTAATCTGAAAAAATTACAGGTTTATCACATAAATGACACAGATTGACAAAATACCAACTTGCCTGTCTGATTCATAGTGCCATTTTTTCACATACCCGCATCTGTCCCGTCAATTCCGTCATCCAATAACAGGATTATGTGCTTTTAACTTCAAATGCTAAACGCCAAAGGCCTATCTTCGCCCCCTTAAAAAGTTCTTACAGCAATGATCAGCAGAAGAAATATCAGGGTGAAAGTGATGCAGACACTTTACACTGTATCCACTTTGGAAAATGAAATGAAGACAGGTGAACCCCTGAAATTACTACAACAGCATTTTGACCAGACCCGTTCCTTATTTGTTTACCTCATTTATTTTTTGACAGAAGTTAGCCGGTATGCAGAAACCAATGCACACCAACGGGCATCCAAGCACCTGCCTACTGCCGATGATCTGCAGGTGAATGTAAAAATTGCCGGTAACCAATTACTGTGGAAGATGCTGGAAGATCCTGCACTGAAAGAACAGTTTACCACACAAAAGCCTGCTTTGATTGCTGACAAGG
This sequence comes from Chitinophagaceae bacterium, assembly GCA_031422725.1. Classification (GTDB taxonomy): domain Bacteria; phylum Bacteroidota; class Bacteroidia; order Chitinophagales; family Chitinophagaceae; genus JJ008. Next base: position 6,874 of record JANPMI010000023.1, read on the forward strand.
ATCTGATCCGAAAAACATATCAGCAACTCGCAGAAACACCTGACTATAAAAATTACATCATCCATTCTGCAAGAGAAAAAAGCGAAGAGAAAAAAATTCTGGAATTTATTCTGAATGACCTGATGCTGGCTAATGATTCTTTTGTATCACATATTGAAGACAATTTTTCCAACTGGGATGACGATGGTGAGATGCTGGTCCAGTTGCTGACAGGTTATATACAGAAACCCGGCAGTATTAATTTCAAACAAATGATGAGTGCCGATAAAGAGCAGTTTTCTAAAACACTTTTGCAAACGGTGGTAGATAAAAATGAACACCTGCAAGCCCTCATCATTCCCAAATTAAAAAACTGGGATGCGGAGAGAATAGCACAGCTCGATATGATTATGATGAAAATGGGAGTGGCAGAGTTTCTTTATTTTGAAACCATTCCCCCCAAAGTAACCATCAATGAATACATTGACCTGGCGAAAGATTACAGCACCCTGCAAAGCGGCCAGTTTGTAAATGGCATATTGGACAATATTCATAAAGAACTGGTACAGGATGGCAAAATGCAGAAAGTAGAATACAAGAAAAGCTAGAAGTACGAAGCCGGAAGTCAGAAGATTTCCGAATCTTAGAAACGCATTTGCTGTTTCGAAAATTTCGTACTTCGTAGTTCTGACTTCGTAGTTTGAATCCTTACCTTTGCCTCCCATTCTAAACGGGTATTGAAAATTTCAAACTTTATTAAAATGAAACAAGTAGTTGTAATTCTCTTCGCTGCCATTAGTTTTATGGCTTGCAAAAGCGGCGACAAAAAAGCAGCTGGTAGTGAAATAACGTCGGATAGTATTGATGGAAAAGACATGACTTCAATCATTCCTCCTGATACTGCAAATTTTACCTCTATCCAATGGCTTGACTCAACCTACCTCGATCTGGGCAAACAGAAAGAAGGTAAAGAAATTCAGCCACTCCCATTTTCATTAATTCCATATCCAGCAAAGCAATCCTTTCGGGATCCCAGTTTTTCAATTTTGGTGTGATAAGGCCTTGCAGGTGTTCACTTTTTTCTATCACTGTTTG
>JANPMI010000024.1:0-3622 GCA_031422725.1 Chitinophagaceae bacterium
TGGATTTTATACTGGGATTGCTTTTAAAACAGTTGATATTAATTTGCTGCGCCAGTTCTTCCCAGCCAAAATGGGCAACTAATTCTGTTACGATTGCTTCTAATGTTTTGCCGTGCAACGGGTCTTTGGAGGGTAACATCGGGTATTATTTTTTCTTGGCACCTCTCTTAATAGGCTTGCCATATTTTTTCATCATCCTGTCTTTATGCTTTACTATAAAATTTACTTTGCTGTTCTTCGCCGACTTTTCATGAAAGGCCGGCCCGGCTTCTTCTTTCTTTTTCGGTTTTATCGCATCTGTCTTCATAAATATTTTCGGCTGCTCGTCTTCTGTCAGTTCATCAGAGATAGTAAGGTGCGCAGGTAATGGCGCAACAGGTACTTCATATTTCATCAGTGCTTCAATAGCAGCAAGCAACGGTTTTTCTTTTTCGGTAATAAAAGTGATGGCTATCCCTTTTTTATCAGCCCGGCCGGTTCTGCCTATGCGGTGTATATAATTTTCCGGCACTTCCGGCACATCAAAATTGATGACATGCGTTACTTCGGCCACATCAATTCCCCTGGCCACAATATCAGTGGCTATGATAAAGCGGTACGTTCCTTCTTTGAATTGCTTCACGGTATTAAACCGGTGATTCTGTTCTTTGTTGGAATGTATCACACCAACCGTTCCCGGAAATTTTGCTGCTGATTGTTCATATAACTGATCGGCTAATTGTTTGGTGGCGGCAAACACCAGCACTTTGGTCATGGTTTCATCTTCGGTTAGTAACAATTCCAGCAGGTTCACCTTTGTATAAAAATTCGGAACTTCATACCCGGTCTGAATAATATTTTCCAGCGGCGTTCCGGTTGGTGCAGCTTCTACTCTTACCGGGTCATTAAAATATACATCAATAAGTGCTTCCACATCTTCGGTTATGGTAGCAGAGAACATAAGGTTCTGCCGCTTGGGCGGTAAAAAATCCAGTATGTTTTTTAATTGTGTACGAAAGCCGAGATTGAGCATTTCGTCCACTTCATCAATCACTAATTTTTTTATGGTCTTTGTTTTGAAAGCACCGTTCATGGCAAGATCATATAAACGGCCCGGCGTTGCCACCAATACATCTACTCCCTTCATTACTTCCAGTTGCTGCGTATTAATATTTACACCACCATATACACCTGCTGCTATCAGGCTCATGTAAGGCGTTAATGCTTTTATATTTTCTACCACCTGTGCCACCAGTTCCCTGGTAGGTACCAGTATAAGAATCTGCGGTGATTTGATTTTATCTTTTGAAAAAACCCATTGCCGCAGGCAGGGCAATAAGTAAGCAAAGGTTTTGCCGGTGCCCGTTTGTGCTATGCCACACACATCTCTTCCCGACATCACAATGGGGAAAACCTTTTGCTGAATAGTAGTAGGAGTTGTCAGCCCAAGTTCGGCAAGGGCTGTGCGCAGCGGGGTATTTAAATTTAAATCGTCAAACGTCATAGTAGTAATAAATGAAGGCAAAAGTAGTTTTAATTAGCTGCGGAATTTATATCAATAGATTTGTACCAATACCGTTTGCTTTTATAGTGTCCGTAAATGAGCAGCCATGCTGCATCCTCACCTTCTTATTAATGATTACCTTTCAGGAGCTAATTATTTTCTAAAAATGGACAATTCAAAAGACCTGCGCCTCGCCGTTTTAATTGATGCAGACAATATTCCTTACCGGCTGATCAATGGGATACTCGAAGAGATTGCCAAGTACGGAGTGCCGACTTTTAAACGTATTTATGCCGACTGGACAAAACCACATGTGGCAGGCTGGAAAACCGTTTTGCTGGATCATGCCATCACACCAGTGCAGCAATACAGCTACACCACCGGTAAAAATTCTTCGGACTCTGCACTGATTATTGATGCGATGGATATATTATACACAGGCCGGGTGGATGGATTTTGTGTGGTGAGCAGTGACAGTGATTTTACCAGGCTGGCTATCCGGCTGCGGGAAGCAGGCATGAAAGTATTTGGTATGGGAGAACAAAAAACTCCTTCTCCCTTCCGGGCCGCCTGCGACAAATTTATTTATATAGAAATATTAGAGCAGCCAGAAACGGGTACCAAACAAATCAAGCTTTCTGACCTCCGGAAAAAAGAAAAAATAATCAGCAAAGCAGACAAGACGCTGGTAAGCCTGATTAATTCCAGCATCAACGACATTGCCGATGAAAATGGGTGGGCTTTTTTAGGTGAGCTGGGTAATTTGTTATTGAAGAAACGTCCTGATTTTGATCCCCGTAATTATGGGTTTGAAAAATTATTGCTGCTCATCAGGAGTCTCGGTCATTATGAAATAGATGAACGGGAATCAGGAAGAAAAAATGTAAAACTGGTGTATATCCGGGTAAAATAATTTTCACTTTCCGAATAATAAACCCTCCCCTGGTTAATGCCTGCCTGCCAGCCTTGCTCCGCTGAAGCTTCAGCAAAGGCGATGCAGGCAGATACCTAAAATGAAAAACCCTGTTTTCTTTACAAAAAGGCTATGTGTTTTCATCTTTCTTCTTGTCCGCTTCTTCTTTTGATTCCTAATCATTAGCTTCTCCACCCTCTTTTATTTTTTGCATGATGGAGGATACCGGGCCTTCCATTGCAGATTTTCAGTAACAGGTATTAATCATTTTCTTCAAAATGCAAATGCTGGTGGTGGGCTCCCGCTGCTATATGCAGCGCAAAACCGGCAATCGCAGTATCTTTTAAAATATTAATAAGAGCCAGTTGCCGCATATCCTTGTCACCTGCATTCATATAGTTTGGCAAATGGATCGTAAGTATAAAAATAAGCAGCATCAGCACCAGCAGGTAACTGGTAATTTTTACAAACTGGTTCGTTAAAAATGAAAGACCTACCAGTATAAATGCACCACCAACTATATAGGCCCATGTAATGCCACCAACCAGTGACAAGGGTACATACACCAGCAGGTCCCTGGGATATAAAAAATGGAAGATGCCAAAAGCAATCAACACCAGCGATAACAAGTAGATAGCCAATCTTGATATAATATGATAATGTTTCATAACAAAATAGTTTAGTTGCATAAAAGGTAATGATTATCTGGCTGGAAAAACATGACTTTCATTTTTTGTTACCTGGTTGAGCTAAACACTCCGGGGCTGGTCAACGGATAACATATTCTACAGGTTCTCTTTTTAAACCACCACCTCCCTATGCACTCCCGGTATTTCCAGCACTAAGTTTTCCCCGTAAGCACTGGCGGGTGTCTGGTAGCCGGGAGAAAAATTTCCCTTCAATATTTTTTCCACAATGATCAAAGCACTGTGAGTGGTTAAAGTGTATCCTTCGGGGCCGCTGAGCCGGGCCGTGGCTGTTTTACCAGTTGCATTGGTTGCCTGTCCCCATACCAAACTAATTGCTTTACTCCGCTGCTCATCTGATGGACCGGCGGGTCGCTTGTTTATTTTATTTTTAAAATGATTGCGTATAAAATTGCTTCGCAAAATCCAGTTAAACAGGCTTTGTCCTTTTAATAAATAATATACTTTCCTGGAAATGCCCGTATAGCTTTCTATATCCGGTATGCCGGTAGTAAAATGTGCTGTTGAAATATCACCCCA
>JANPMI010000025.1:0-14818 GCA_031422725.1 Chitinophagaceae bacterium
ATTTCCTAAACCCGATGGGACAGGAAATTATTAATGCTGTCAAACCTGCAGGTAAAGAAGTAATATTAGACATTGCTGCCGGTACCGGTGAGCCGGGGCTTACTATTGCCACCATGCTGGATGGCGGCAAAGTTGTGATAACTGATCTTGCCGAAGATATGCTGGCCATTGCGAGAGAAAATGCAACTTCAAGAAATATCAGCAATATAGAAACAAAAGCCTGTGATGTCTGCGAACTCCCTTTTGACGATAACAGTTTTGACGCCATCAGTTGCCGCTTTGGCTTTATGTTCTTCCCGGATATGCAGTTAGCTGCTAATGAAATGCTGAGGGTATTAAAACCCGGAGGAAGGATTGCCACATCGGTATGGAATATTCCAGAGAAAAATTTTTGGGTAACGGCAACCATGGGAACGATAATGAAAAATATGGAACTGCCTCCTCCCCCGTCCGGTGCGCCGGGTATGTTCCGTTGCTGCAAACCCGGACTGATGAAAGAGATATTTGAAAAGGCCGGGTTTAAAAACATAACCGAAAAAGAAGTTCCCTCGAAGCTGAGAAGTGGTACTGTTGACAGGTACTGGGAAATGATTACAGAAATTGGTGCCCCGATTGTGGCAGCACTAAGCAAAGCAGATGATGCTATGCGTCAAAAAATAAAAAAAGAAGTTTTCGAATTAGTGAGCCAAAAATATCCAGGCAATGATGTAGCTATTGATGCAAGTGCTATAGTTATTGCTGCTGAAAAATAAGCTGGACGAACTGTTATATTGGCCGGTTATTCTACCGGGTTCTTGTCTTTGCTTTCCCTGATCTTATTTCGTTGCTCATCCACTTTCAGGTTATGCCGTATTACATCCCAGTATTCTTTTCCATACTCTACCAGAATTTCTGCCCCGGCAGGAATATTTTTTTTTGATTCGATATATACCTTTAAGCCTTCCTCTTTATATTCAGCATTATTCGTAATCCCCTTTACCCGTTGCAGCCCCCTTGCATCATTAGCATACCGGGCCAGTGCTCCTGCATGTCTGCTGGCATCAATAACATGGTGCCGTTTTACATAATAGATATATCCATTATTGCCGTCATTATCATTCACTTCTTTCCAGTTGGTGATTTTGCCTTTGTATTCAACGATACGGGTGCCTTTGGGAATGAACTCTTTTGCAAATAAACCTTTGCCTGCTGCAGGAAAGGAGGACAATTTTACTGCCACTTTCTTTTCTAATAATGCCATACTATATTCCTTCTTTTAATTTTAATAAGGCCGCAAAGATAGCAGTACCTATGTTTTAACCTGTAAATAATACGGAATAGTTACTTTTGCCTTTCACCCATAGTTATTACAATGAAAACAAGGTTAATCCTGATTCTTTTGATACTGCCCGTTCTTTGTTTTTCCCAGAAGTATATAAATCAAAGCCGGGACATGGTGCTAAAAGACCTGAAGAAATACAAAGCAGGTACTCCAATACCAATAATTACTGCCACTGACAGTACCATCAATGTGACTGTAAAAAAAACAGCTTCTTTACATACTGATTTTGTTTACCAGTTTGATAAAGCAAAAAAATGTAAGTCGGAAAGAGTGATCACCGGTTGTGATTCCTGTATTAATAAATGGCTGCAGGCCACATTGAGAATCGGGAAGTATGGATGGAAAAAAATTAATGAAAATCAGTACATATCTAAGTATGAATACAAGATGATGATAGAATTACCTGTAAAACCAGGTGAGCATTATTATACAATACTGAGAATGGACTGGAGTAAAACGCTGTACGATATTCTGGTTGGGAAATAGTTGCAGATTAATTTTTTGCTATAAGCCGGGTATTTGCAAAAGAGTGTGACAGGAAATGGTATATTTCAGATAAACTAAATATTTATCCAACGATGAAATCAATTGCCGGCGAACTGGAGACATTTATCAACCAGCATGTAACTGCTCTTCAAACATTGCCGGAAGAAAAAATAGCTTTGAAACCAGCACCGGATAAATGGAGCAAAAAAGAAATTCTGGGTCACCTTATTGACTCCGCACAAACTAATATCCGGCGTTTTGTAGTGGCGTAATATGAGGACAATCCGGCAATTGTTTACAACCAGGACAAATGGGTGACCATCGCCAATTACCAGCAATGGGAAACGATCAACCTTATCCGTCTCTGGTATTTACTGAACATACAGGTTAGCGAAATTTTGAAGAATACAGCAGCAGAAACAGCACAACGAACCTGCCAGACTGAGGAATTGCATACGATAGAATGGCTGGCCCTTGATTATATCAAACATCTCCGTCACCACATTCACCAGGTGCTGGAACTGGAGCCTGTACCCTATCCTTAAATTTTATTTTTCAAGCAGACCATCATCTCTCCATTGCTTAAATACGGCAATAGTGCTGTCACTGAGTTTAGCTACTTTTCTGAAAGGCATAAATCCTTTATCTGTTGGATTTAGTTCAATACGGCGGATGATTTCATCAATATCTGTTTTTATGTTTGCGAAATTATCGTAAGGTTTTTTATTGCCGCCTTTGGCAGGAATATGACAAGGCACACAGTTCGCCATTATCACCGTTTGCAAATTGGTTTCATAAGTTGACTTTGGAACCACAGTGGCAGTAACTTTTTTAGAAGGATTACAATTGGTAAATACAAATACAGCAGCAACAATAGTGATAAGAACAAAAAATTTCTTCATGTTGGTTAAAATTTAAAGGTTGAATATATTCAATTAAACTCAAACACGGATACCAGTCATAAAACGTTTTTGCTTCACTATCGGTTGCCAGCTTCACTCCTGATAGCTATCGGGACATTCGGCTAACTTAGCAGCATTGAAATGCTGAAATATACTGCCACTACATATCGCAATGCTTATTCAGGCCTCTCAAAAGAGACATGGCTTCTTTCCCTCATTATGCTGGTAAACCGTAGTGGTACTATGGTGGTTCCCTTTATGACGCTATACCTCACCACCGAAATGGGCTACAGCCTTGGAGAAGCAGGTATTGTATTCGGCCTCTTCGGTGCAGGTGCATTTAGCGGTGCATGGTTGGGTGGGCGGCTTACAGATAAGATTGGGTTTTATCCCGTACAGTTATTTACTTTAATCGTTGGTGGAATTTTATTTATGGTGCTGGGACAAATGAAAACCTATCCCCTCATTTGTACTTTTACTTTCCTGCTCAGTTTTGTCAATGAAGCTTTCCGTCCGGCTAATTCGACTGCCATTGCTTTTTACAGCAAAGAACAAAACCGCACAAGATCATATGCGCTGAACAGATTGGCGATTAACCTCGGTTGGGCAGTTGGCAGCGGCCTCGGTGGTTTTATTGCGCATATTGATTATGAATTACTTTTTTGGGTAGATGGCTTCACAAACATCGGAGCAGCCCTCATCATGTGGTTGTTTTTAAAACCTGTTAATCATAAACCACAAAAACAAAAAATTGATGACCCCCTTATACAATCAGCTTATAAGGACAAAAAATATCTTTCGTTTGCCTTTATTACCATGTTGTTTGCCTGTTGCTTTTTCCAGTTGTTTACCAACCTGCCGGTATATTTCAAAAAAGAGTTGCATTTTTCAGAACCATTTATTGGTATTATCATGGCCACCAATGGTATCCTTATAGCCCTCGTAGAAATGGTAGTGATATATAAACTCGAAGGAAAAAGAAAGAACATTCTTTATATCAGCATTGGTGTTTTTCTCGTTGGATTATCTTTTTTGATGCTTAACATTCCGGGTGGAGCAATCATAGCCTGCAGCATGATACTGCTGGTAACTTTTGGCGAAATTCTTTCTATGCCTTTTATGAACAGTTACTGGATTGCCCGGACACAACCATCTAACCGGGGACAGTATGCAGCACTCTATACAATGGCCTGGTCGGCAGCACAAACACTTGGGCCTATGGGTGGTGCGCAGCTTGCCGAATATTCAGGTTTTAATGTATTATGGTGGACGGTTGGAGGGTTATCCATGCTTGCATCGTTGGCCTTTTGGAGATTACACCGGTAAGCAGCTGCTATTTAATATTTTTCTCAGAGAAATTGTAACTGTATTGTGTTGGCATTGATGGTGCAGCCAGCAAGCATACTCCGTCAGCATTACTCTCCCGGATGATAGGTTCTCTCTGCATTTTTCTCTACATCTGGTTTATAAAAATATACCTCTTTAAATTTACCATTAATGAATAGTTGCGCCTGGTCCATAAAATGCTTTGAACGGGGATCAAAAGATTGGCCGCCTGCCACAATTGATTTAGCCTTTATCTTTTCGCCAAATTCTACTACAGCTGTAAAACTGTTGCCTGCTACACCATATTGTTTTTTCGTATCATCCCAAATCGTTTCATATGCCGGAAGCGAACCGAAAAATGCGGGTGCCAAGCCCACAGGAAAGCTTTCGTCATCATCATCGAAGGTTGGATAAATTACTCCGCTTATACGTTGATACCTGTTGATCTGGCCCCAGGGTATTTTCCATGATCCATATAATTTTTGCAACCCTGAAAGGATGTTATTCAAAACTTCGAGTTTATGTTTGGCAGAAGTATTCATTACAGCTGATCTGATAAGACTTATCTGATCATCTACTCCTCCATCTGTACCAGTTGAGTGATCAGAAGAGATAATTTGAGAGGCCCAAAAAACAGCTATGGTAGTAGGAACAGACAAAACAGAAGATTTTTTATCCCATGAGCGGAGCATTGTTACCGGCTCTTTTAACCGTGAATGAAAAGGATCCGCAATGGGCAATGCGTCATAGGCATTGAATAATGGTGGCAGTAAACTATCGAAAATGGCGAGGTAATGATCATAGCCAATAGCTATCAACTTTTCAATAGTAAATTTTTTCTCTTTTTCAATTTCACTTATGGCTCTTAATGACCTGAAGTTTTCTCCTTCAGGGGCCATATAAACCGGATAACGGTTTTTATTTAATGTATTAAAACCAGCAATACTAAATGGTGTGGAGTTGCAGTTTTGAATCCAGGATTGTGAGTGATTTTCTGCATGCACTATTTCATCTGGTTCGTGCATGCCTTTCCATTCCGTTGCTGAGATAGTTCCATCTACAGGTAAATTCCAATCAAATGCGGTGTCCCGCTTTGGAATAAAGTTGCCATGCCAGTAAGCTATGTTTCCTTTATCGTCAGCATAAATGGTATTGGTAGAAGTATTAGCCTTCAGCTGCATTGTATTTTTAAACTCACTAAGATTCTTTGCCTTCATTCGCTGCCAGGATTGGATCAGGCCATTCATTGAACGGTTTTGCTCTTTTAAGCTTAACCACTTGCCATTTCTGCTACCCATTACCGGGCCGTGATGTGTATAATAAATACTAATAGAATCTGCAAAAATCTTACCATCTTTTTTATGCGGGATGAGAATTTTTTTCTCCGAAACAGGCTTTAGTTCTCCATTATACTCATAAAAAAAATTCTTCCCTTTTTGGACTATCTTTTCTTCATATAAATCCGCTGCATCGGCCATTGATGAAGTATGCATCCAGCCACAATGCTGATTGAATCCCTGGAAAATAAAAAATTGTCCCCAGGTAGCTGCTCCATAGGCATTCAAACCTTCTTCGCTGACCATATGCACTTCTGTGCGGAAGTAAAAAGAAACATGTGGATTTATGTAAAGCATAGCATTTCCGGAAGCTGTTTTAGAAGGCGCTATGGCAAAAGCATTGGAGCCTGATGATTCACTGTTGCCTGTTGCTTTATCACCTGTATTCGAAACACCGATATTCTTGCCGTATAAATTCTTCATATCCTCTTGTTCCAGGCCGCCGGTATTTGTAGAAATGTAGGCGCCATCAGTAAACAGAAGGGGGAACCATGGCTAAAAATGGGTTAAAGCGGCCGGGGTTACTTCAGGATGTTTATATAGGTAATAATTGATGCCGTCAGCAAATGCATGCAGCAATTTTTTTAACCATGCAGGAGCTTTATGATAATCTGCAATGGCAGCAGATGTATCATAAATGATTTTCATTTTCAGGTCCTGGTACAAATATGTTTCACCTTCAAGCTCACTCATTCTTCCCAGTATTTCCAGGTAATTTCTTTCCACTCTTTCAAAGCTTTCTTCACATTGGGCATACATCAATCCAAAGACTACATCTGCATCTGTTTTGCCATAGATATGAGGAATACCCCAGCGGTCTCTTATGATAGTAACTCTTTGCGCCAGTTCTTCATACCGTTTGTTCTCCACTTTCTTATTTGAAGATGAACAAGCGACAAGAAGGATTATAAATATAAAAAGAAGGGATTTCATTTCACTCAGTCAAATTTCTCTTACAAGTTAAGTATTCCTGTTTGCCAAAATTCCGGCTTACGCCACCCAGCATTTTGACTGCTGGTTGTACATTCTTTCTTCAAATATTTCCATCCTCTTTTTCCTCCGCTTTATCTGGTTGTTTTATCCTCATCGGCTGAAATTTTAAATAAGTAAGCGAACGCCAGAGCCATTCTACCGGGCCAATACGAAATCTTTTAAACCACCAATGGCTGATGAAAATTAGTATAATAAAAACTAAAAGGGCAAGTATCAACCTCCAGAAGGTACCAATTTTTCCAGCTAGTCCGAAACCGAAATTTTCAAACACTATAGTACGGGCAATTGCCTGGAGAAGAAAATTTGTAAGTGCCATTCTGCCAAGTGGAATAAGAAATGATAATCTTTTTTTCCACACAATCTTTTCAACCATCAATGTTAGGGCTGCGACATATCCGAGGGCTAATATCATCGCACCAAGTTCCCATGACTTGCTTACAAGGTTCCTGATTAAAGCTGAGTATGATCCTGGTTTAATGTCGTTGATAAAATTCCAGGCATCAAAGCCTGTAGAAATAGTTATACCGGTTACTCCCAATATAATGCACCACCACATTGTTCTATGGAAAAATTGCCTGTGAAAGTTGATATCAGCAAATATTTTTCTCCTCCCAGCATATAAACCTATTAAAAAGAGAGGCAGGACACCGGAAATTCTATCTTCCCTGATGAACTCTCTCCATGACCAATTTTTCAAACTACTCCAAATACTTTTGGCATGTGTTACGACGAAATCTTTATATGTCTGACGGGTGATCTTTTGCTCAGCTATTAGTTTTTGTGCTTTTTGTATATCCATTTGGATTTTTCTGCGGGTTGAAATGCTTCCATTCTCCGCATGTACAACAAAGCCGGTTACCACACCAGTTGAATCTTTAGAAAATGAGAATTCAGCGGTGCTGCCTTCAACAATAAATTCTGTTTTGGATTTTGTAATCAAAGGAAATTTTCCTCTTCGCTGGTTAAAAAATAGTTTACCCCCTTCTCTTGTAATAATTGTTAACCGGCCTGGTTCACCTTCATATACACCTGTATAAGTGTCAAGAATGCTGTTGTTTACTGATACAGATATACTATTATTGACAGATTGCTTTTCTTTTTTAATATTAATAATACTCAGGGTAGCTGGGATAAGAAAACAAAGGAGGGCCAGCACGGGTAAAAACCTCCGTGGCAACTTATAAAGAATTAATAAAAGCATACCGGTCATAGCATAAGCCTCAAGTATACTGGGCCCGATAAAAATATCCTGAACAATGCTAATAAGGTAAAGAACAAGGAGACGGCGAAAGTATACAACCACAAAAGGTGAGTTATGAGATTCAGCCCTTAACATTTGAATAGAGAATCCCAATCCAAAAAGGAAACAAAAGATGGCCATGAATTTATCATCCATAAAAAAGCTAATCGGCCAATAGACAAATTGATCTATTATCCCGGTTCTTCCTTGCATGGGTGAAACCCCCGGGTTATCAACTGTAAAATTGACCACAAGAATGCCAAAGATTGCAAAGCCACGGATAATATCAATAGTTGAAATGCGTTGCTGTAGTGCTAAAGGTTGGAGTGGTTGTTGTTGCATGATGCTTTGTTTCAATCATAAATCATATCAAACTATATTTTATCATTTTTATTTTCCCTCTGTTTCCTTCAACCGCATGGGTTGAAACTTTAAATAAGTAAGCGAACGCCAGAGCCATTCTACTGGGCCCATACGAAAACGTTTAAACCACCAGCGACTTGCAAAACTTATAAAAGCGAAAGTTACAAGAGCCATTAACAATCTCCATGCAGGGCCTGCCTTCCCATTAAGGCCAAAGCCATAGGCATCAATTAGTACTGAAATAATAGCTGCCTGCAGCAGATAATTCGTAAGTCCCATTCTGCCAATTGGTCCGAGAAAGGATAATCTTCTTTTCCAGTCTGTTTTATCAAGAAGCAATGCCATGCCTGCCACATAGCCGAGTGCCATACCCATAACGCCAAGGAAATCCCATGCAGCATACATTATGTGCCTTGTTAGGAATGAATAAGATTCATCTTTAATATCATTAAAATAATTCCATGCCTTAAACCCAAGTGCAATTGCAAAACTTGCCATACCAATGAGTAGTCCCCACTTCATAACTTTATGGAGAAAAGAACGGTTCAGAGAAACATCATGGAAAATTTTTCTCCGGCCAAAATATAAACCCATTAAGAAAAGTGGCAATATTCCTGTGATTTTAAATCCCCAGAAGAAACCACTCCATGACCAGTTTTTATACCCCTGCCAGATCCCATTAGCGTTCTTTACAACAAATTGTCTATATGTCTGTTTCACAATTCCAGCCCTTTGATGGACCATTTCTTTAACCGCTTGGTGGATATCCATTTGAATTCTTCGGGCTGTTACAGCTTTTCCATTCTGTAAATACATTGTGATTCCGGTTACAGCACCTGTAGAATCTTTCATAAAGGAAAAATGGAAGTCAGCAGATTGGCTAAAGAAATCTGTTTCTGATTCGGCAAACCATTGCGATCGTCCGCCTCTTCCCTCTCCAAATAGTTTATTATTTTCCATAGTAACGATAGCCCTGCGGCCCGGTTCAATTTCATAGACTCCAACGTAAGTAGTAAGGATGGCAGTATCAACAGCGACTTCAATACGGTTGCTGTTAAATTGTTTAGGTTGTTCTATTTTATTGAAAAATGTATTTCTTGTCCAGGGAACTAAAAAACAAAGAACTGCCAGAACAGGTAACAATTTCCGGGGCAGTTTATGAACAAGTAACAGAAGAACACCCACCATTGCATAATCTCTGAGAATATCCCCAGCGGTAAGAATCTGGTGAATAACACCAATAATATAAAGAACAATGAGCCGGCGCATATATACAAATACAAATGGCGAATTGCGTTCTTCAGCTCGTAGCATTTGAATGGAAAAACCCAATCCAAAAAGAAAAGCATAAATCGTAAGAAATTTATCGTTCATAAAAAAAGCAACAGGCCAGTACACAAGTTGATCCACAAAACCTGTAAATCCAGCCCAGGGTTCTGTCAATCCATGGTCAACTGTAAAGTTGATAGTAAGAATACCAACAAGGGCAAAGCCACGGATAATATCAATTGTCTGAATGCGATTCTGTATTGCTACTGGTCGAAGATTTTGGTGTTGCATGATTTAATCTACTTAATTCATCTTATAAATTTTCCGTTTCTTTTATTTCTGATTTATCAGCTTGCTTCAACCTCATCGGCTGAAACTTTAAATAAGTAAGCGAACGCCAGAGCCATTCAAACGGGCCATACTTGAAATGTTTGAGCCACCAGCGGCTGAAAATATACATTAGCATATACGCAACAATTGCAAACAATAACCTGTAGAGGGGGCCTATTTGACCATATAAACCCAGGGAGAACGCAAATTTATTCAGGATTAAGACATAAGCAACGGCATGAAATATATAATTCGTAAGACCCAGGCGGCCAATAGTTGCAGGAATTGATAATCTCTTTTTCCAGTTTTCTTTTTCAGCCAATAATGCGATGCCTGAAACAAAACCTAATGCCATCAGGATGATACAGGCACTCCATAATGGTTCCATTACAATTCTTAACCAGAATGGGTAAGCGTCATATTTGAATCCTTTGATTTGGCTCCAGGCATCAAGCCCGATATTGGCAGCAATACCGGCACCACCAATAATTACTCCCCACTTAAACATGTTTGATAAAAAGTTTTTGTTCGACGCAACATCATGCAATATTTTACTGCGGCCCAGGAATGCGCCAAATAAGAACATAACAAGCAAATACCCAATCGGAAAAACATTCCGGTACCAGAAGAAATTTTTAAAAGAGAAATTTTTAATGTTATTCCACATATTGGTTGCGTTTTTTGAAATAAATTGCTGATAAGAAGGTTTTTCATCTTTCTTTTGAGCACCTCCCCTGTTTTTTAGCTGTTTTGCCAGGGCTTCTTTCAGATCAGTATTAACCCTGTTGTTAAATATTGTTCTTCCATCAGGCAGCTTAACTTCAAGCTTATTGAGTTTTTCTGCAGAATCTTTTTTAAAAGTCAGAATATGCTTTAAATCTTTTCTGATAAAATGTGAATCAGATAAAGGAGTCAATAGAAATCTTCTTGCCGGTCCTTCCCCGAAAAGTGTATCTCCTTTTCGTATAAAGATCAATCTCACTTTTTGTGCATTTTCAAACACACCAGCATATCTTTCAAGTATAGTTGAATCAACCTTAGTTGTTTGCTTAAGCAGCGATTTTATTTCTGATTCATTTTTTACACTAACAACTATATCTCTCGTCCAGGTAAATACGAAAAAAAATACTGCCAGTACCGGGAGAAACTTTACCGGTACTTTCCAGAATAATAGAAGCAATACACCAACCATTGCATACCAGGAAATAACACCATAACCTATGCCGGTGAATATTTGCATGGCGATGCCGATAAGGTAAAGTGCAATCATGCGGCGGATAAATAAAAAAGCAAATGGGGCATTACGGTCAGCGGCTCTTTGCATCTGTATGGCAAAGCCAAGACCAAAAAGCAAACAAAAAATTGTTTGAAACCTGTCATCCATAAACAGTCGGACAGACCACCACACCAGTTGGTTGCCAAAACTGGTCCATCCTTCTTGAGGACTTACCTCCCCGTCGTCAACAGTGAAGTTGATTACTAAAATACCAAAGAGGGCCAGGCCTCTTATAATGTCAATTGTCCGGATGCGTTCCTGTAGTGCTACAGGTTGAAGTACTGGTGGTTGCATGGTGGTTGGTTTCAGTTATTAATAATAGCCTCAGACTATTCCTGCACACTGGTTCCATGTTTTAAAAGGGGATCGGCAGGGTTTCTTTAAGGGGGATTAAAGCTATATGCCACTGGTTATAAGTACTCACTAAGGCCTGGTGTGAACCGAATGCGAGATTCTTTCATTTGCAACTGTTACTAACTTAAATATAGTTCTATTGCTGAAATACCCGGGCAGTTTTTTATGCAAAATGCTTAGCCACTTTGTCTCACAACACCCGGATATGGCTTCTGCCAGGGTAACAAAGCCTGTCTTCCGGACAGGCAAGCATCCTCTTCCCTAAAATCTTCGTCTGCCCGTAGCCATAGGCCCCAAACCCTTACATTTGTCAAAACAAATTTTCATGCAGCGGCTATTAGTAACAGTACTGGTTTTATCTTTTGCTATTTCGGCGGAGGCGCAAAAGAGCATTGAACGTCCCAAATTAGTGGTAGGTATTGTAATAGACCAGATGCGGTGGGATTACCTCTACCGCTATTATGACCGGTATGATAACAATGGAGGTTTTAAAAGAATGCTTAACGAGGGTTTCACCTGTGAAAATACATTGATTCCGTATGCACCGACAGTTACTGCCTGCGGGCACAGTGCTATTTATTCAGGCGCAGTGCCTGCCGTAAGCGGCATCACCGGCAATTTCTGGTGGGACAGGGAGCAAATGAGATCCGTTTATTGCACCGAAGATAAAACGGTAAACACAGTGGGTAGCAATTCTGCTTTGGGAAAGATGAGTCCCCGGAATATGCTGGTCACCACTGTTTGTGACGAACTGAGGTTAGCTACTAATTTCAAAAGCAAAGTAGTGGGCATTTCTATAAAGGATCGGGGCGGCATTTTACCTGCCGGGCATAGTGCCAATGCTGCTTACTGGTATGATAATACCGTGGGTAGCTGGATCACTTCTACTTACTATATGAAAGAGTTGCCAAAGTGGGTAACTGATTTTAATGCGCAAAAATCAGTAGATAAATATTATCAGCAGGGATGGAACCTGCTATATCCTGCCAATACTTATGTACAAAGTACAGTAGATGAAAAATCGTATGAAGCCAAACCTTTCGGAGCAAAGTTTCCGTATGATCTGAAAAATTTTGCCGGAAAAGATTATACAAAAATTGTTTCTACCCCGATGGGCAATACATTGACTTCAGAGTTTGCCAAAGCAACCATCACCGGTGAACAACTCGGTGCTGATAACATTACCGACTTCCTGGCCATTAGCTTTTCTTCCCCTGATTATATAGGTCATTCATTCGGCCCTAACTCCATTGAAAGTGAAGATGGCTTTTTGCGGTTAGATAAAGAATTAGGCAACTTGTTGGATTTTCTCGATAAAAAAGTGGGTAAGGATCAATACACTGTTTTTCTTTCTGCCGATCATGGGGTGGCACATATTCCTGAGTATATGCAGGAAAATAAACTCCCGGGAGGCAGAGTTTTTATGAATACTGTGATCACTCAATTAAACAAAACACTGAATGAAAAAAATAAAATCAATACTATTATTGTTGCCGATGATAACTACCAGTTGCACCTGAACCACCCGGCACTTGATTCGGCTAAAATGGATAAGGAAGAACTGGTAGAATGGATTGTTGATTATATGAGTGCTGAACCGGGTATTGACCGGGCTTTTGCCCTGGAAGAATTAAATGAAGTTCCGCTGAATGGCACCATCAGGAAAATGCTGAATAACGGGTATTATCCGAAGCGGAGCGGAGATATTCAACTGATCCTGAAACCCAATTATATTGACGCCTTTAGTAACACTGGTACAACCCACGGTTTGTGGAATCCCTATGATACCCATATTCCATTGCTCTGGTACGGCTGGGGAATAAAGCAGGGTAAAACGAACAGGGAAGTATATATGACCGATGTTGCAGCTACCATTGCCGCTATGCTGCATATTCAGATGCCCAGCGGCAGTACCGGCCAGGTGATAAACGAAGTGATGAAATAAAAAAAGCAGGTGCAGTAAAAGGTTATTGTGATTTTTTTTGTAGTTTTCTCTGTTTAGAACATATATAACACCACCAAATTTCGCATTATGAAAAAGATCAAATGGTTTCTTTTCGCCGGCTTTGCTGCTACCAGCTTTTTAGCGGGGGCACAATCTTCCGTTATTGACAGTATCAAATTTTTTGCAGAAGATGCTGTGGTAGAAATGACGCTGACAACAGACATTAAAAAACTACAGGACAAAAAAAGTGTTGAGGCTTATCAGCCCGCCGATGTCAGTGTACGGTTACCCGACGGTACCACTATCAACGAAAAAATCCGGATGTATGCCCGGGGAAAATCCAGGCGGGAGAACTGCCTCATTCCACCCATCATGCTGAATTTTCGCAATGCCACTTCTCCTAAGCTCTATTCGTTGAGCCGCTTAAAATTAGTAGTAGGCTGCGGGTCTTCTGAAATAGATGAACAATTAGTGCTTAAAGAATTCCTGATCTATAAAATTTATAATCTCCTCGATGAAAAAAGTTTCCGGGCCAGGTTAGTAAAGGCTACCTATACTGACAGCAAAGGGAAAATGAAACCCATCACACAGTATTCTTATTTGATAGAAGATGTGGATGACATGGCTGCAAGAAACCAGCATGAGGTTCCTAAAAAAATGTCGTTCCAGATAGAAGAAACAGATCCTGCCGCCATGAATAAAGTGGACATTTTTGAATACATGATCGCCAATATTGACTGGTCGGTACCCGCCAACCATAATATCAGAGTAATCTTTCCCAAAAATGATAATGCGGCCAAAGGGATACCTGTACCGTATGATTTTGACAATGCCGGCCTGGTAAATGCCTATTATGCAACTCCCAATGAACTGATTGGCGCCACCTCTGTGACAGAAAGGATATACAGGGGCTTTCCCAGGAAAATAGAACTGATACAAAACACCCTGGCCGTTTTTGAAAAACAAAAAGACAACATTCTTTCCCTCATCAAAAATTTTGAGCTGCTGAAACCCAAAACCCGGAGCGAAATGACAGGTTACATAGAAAGTTTTTATAAGATCATCAGTGATAAAAACCAGGTACAAAATGTTTTTATTTTAAATGCACGGAAAGAGTAAGCAGTTCCATTAAAAAAGTTATTGCGATATTTTTCATATTGAATAATCTCTGACCTTAAATAAAAAAAACGATGAAAAAAAAATCATGGATAACGTTGCCCCTGCTGTTACTCTGCAGCCATCTTATTTCAGGACAAGTGATTGACAGCGTCAAATTTTTTACAGATGAGACCCTGATTGAGATGTCTATTTCTACTGATATTAAGGCACTGCAGACCGAAAAAAAGGTAGATGTATTTCAGCCTGCGGATATTACACTCAGTTTCCCCGATAACCAGGTGATAACTCAAAAAATAGCCGTTGGTGCAAGAGGAAAATTTAGAAGAAATTTCTGCACAATTCCTCCGTTGATGCTGAATTTCAGGGGGGCCGGTTCCCTCCTTAACTCTCTTGGCAAACTTAAATTAGTAATTGGCTGTGGTAGTAAAGCAGATGATGAACAACTGATACTGAAAGAATACCTGGCGTATAAAATGTATAACCTGCTGGAAGAAAAAAGTTTCCGGGTAAGATTAGTCCGGGTTACCTATAACGACAGCAAGAATAAAATGAAGCCG
>JANPMI010000026.1:0-2512 GCA_031422725.1 Chitinophagaceae bacterium
CTGCTGCTGGCCTCACTCATTTTTTTTGTGATGGGTTTTATGTATCCATTATTAGAAACCGGCTATGGTATCGGACCGTTTACGCTGAAAAAAGATTATGTATATATCAGTACTTCTTTACGGTATTTTTTTGACCAGGGCGAAGTTTTTGTGGGGCTACTGTTACTTTTCTTTACCATCATCTTTCCTGTTATCAAATACATATTCTTATTCCTGACATTGCTGGGCCGCAAAGTTCCCCGTTATCAACTTTTCAGCACTGCATTAGAAATCATTAATAAATGGGCCATGCTGGATGTATTTGTTGTAGCGGTGCTGATACTGAATATGAAATTTGATTCCACCATTATTGTTTCCAGATTACAAAGTGGTACCAGTTTGTTTGCGATATCGGTCGTTTTGCTGATGGTATGCTCCTTTATTGCCCGAAAATTGATATCAGAGCAGCAACTACAGAAATAGTTTTTGGGCAGGTTAAATCTTTTCGTAAATTTCATGCAGAAATTTGAATAGTATGAATACAGTTGCGTCGGTTCTCTCCCGTAAAAATTTTCAACCTGTTGCAGTTCCACGGGATACAACTGTTATTGAGGCCCTGGAAATAATGGCTGAAAAAAACATTGGTTCTTTAGTGATAATGCAAGGCGATAAATACCTGGGAATAGTAACAGAAAGAGACTATTCAAGAAAAGTGGTGCTGAAAGGTAAAAATTCGGCTGAAACAACCGTTGCTGAAATCATGTCAACCGATTTACCTTATATCAATCCTGCCGATACTATAGAACATTGCATGGAACTGATGACGGCAAAAAACATCCGCTACATGCCGGTATTTGAGAATAATAAGCTGACAGGAATTATTTCGATGAGTGATGTGGTGAAAGAAACAATCCTTATGCAGAAGGAAACCATCAATCAACTGCAAAATTATATCAACAGCTGACTTACACACTCGTTAAATACACAGCGAAGCCCCGTAAGGCTTCGCTTTTTTATGTGATTATGATTATGTGCTATTGAGAAATGAATATTCAATTAGTTTCCTCTCCATTGCTTTTTGCCACGACTACAACCAGGTCTTTCATATCCACCTGCATTGGCAACAAACCGATCTTCACTACTGCCCTCTTTCCCCTCAATTCCATTACTTCTCCCACCTGGTGATTTTTTTTCATCATCACTTTGTCTCCCACTTTTATTTCACCTCCAATCTCATTAAACTTTGAATCTATTTTTTTCTGCATTTTACTTACTGCCTTTTTTTCATCTTTTTTAAAAAGAAGAGCTTCCATTTGTTTAACCACTTTGTTTTTATTCTCTTCCTTCCGCCATTCAACCAGCATTTGCTTTAGCTTTCTTTCCATGTCTTTCAGGTAAACAATACGGTCCTCTGCCACCCTGTTTTGTTCTTTCAATAGTTCTACCTGCTGGTTGTGCTTTTCTTTATCCATCACCTGCAGCATTTCTTTTTTCGTCTTTTCGTTTTCCTTTATTAGTTGCTGTAATTCTTTCTCTTTTTTTTCCAACTCCTGCAAATCCTGTTCAGTCCGGTTTAGCAACTTATCAAGCCGGAACTGATCTTCATCCACCAGTTGCCTTGCCCGGTTAATCAGGTTTTTATCCAAACCGATTCTTTCTGCGATGGAAAATGTGTAAGAACTTCCGGGCTTGCCAACTACTAATTTATATTGCGGCTGTAATTTTTTTTCATCAAAGGCCATGGCTCCATTAATAATGCCCGGAGTTTTACCGGCCATTATCTTAAGGTTGAGGTAATGAGTAGTTACTACCCCGATGGCATGTTTTCGTACCAGTTCCTGCAATATTACTTCAGCAAAAGCACCACCCAGGTTAGGATCACTTCCGCTGCCTAATTCATCAATAAAAAAAAGTGTACGGCCATTTGCCTCTTCCATAAACTGCTTCATGTGCAGCAGGTGGCTGCTATAGGTACTTAATTCAAACTCGATACTTTGTGTATCACCTATATGAATCATCAGCTGTTTAAAAATACCAAACTGTGATGATGGATGGACCGGAACCAGCAAACCACTTTGTACCATCATCTGCAACAGGCCTATGGTTTTCATAGTCACCGTTTTTCCACCGGCATTGGGACCACTGATAACTAAAATTCTTTTTGCTTCATCCAATGTAAGGGTAACGGGAATTGTTGGCTTACCCGTCCGTTGATTATACACATATAATAAAGGATGGTAGGCTTCCACCAGGTGAATATGGGCTTTATCGGTAACCAAGGGATACTCACCTTTGATATCAGCCGCCAGTTTTGCTTTTGCCCGGATAAAATCATACTCACCAACAACAGTGTGCCAGGCATGAAGCAGTGATGCATACCCGGATAATTTTGCCGTCAGCTCTTTCAGGATACGATATACTTCTTTTCGTTCATCATTTTCCAGCTCATAAACTGTATTGTTCAGCTCAACCGTTTCTTCCGGTTCCATAAAAGCTGTTTTGCGGCTATCACTCTCGCCGTGCAAAATTCCTT
>JANPMI010000027.1:0-5660 GCA_031422725.1 Chitinophagaceae bacterium
ACTTTGAAATTTAAGGCTTGCGATTTCGGTAAAATCGGCCAGCAGCCCGAAATTACCCCTTTCAGTTAGAACCTTTTAGGCTAATTTTGTGTTTCATTGAAACAAATACTGATTATCAGATTTTATGCTGAAATTTCCCATTTATCTTGACCATAATGCTACCACTCCCTGCGACCCCAGAGTAGTGGAAGCAATGATTCCATACTTTACCAGCAATTTCGGTAATGCGGCCAGCCGCAACCATCCGTTTGGGTGGCAGGCTGAAGAAGCGGTTGACTATGCACGGGAGCAGGTGGCCAAACTGATAGGTGCCGAACCCAAAGAAATTATTTTTACTTCAGGAGCCACGGAAGCCGATAACCTGGCCATCAAAGGTGTGTTTGAAATGTATGCCAGCAAAGGCAATCATATTATCACCTGCAATATTGAACACAAAGCCGTATTAGACACCTGCAAGCACATCGAAAAAGAAGGTGGCGAAGTAACTTACCTGAAAGTAAAAGACAATGGTTTGATAGAACTGGCAGAATTAGAAGCGGCTATTAAACCCACAACCATACTGATTGCTTTGATGTATGCCAATAACGAAATTGGTACCATCATGCCGATGAAAGAAATCAGTGCCATTGCAAAAAAGAAAGGGGTATTGGTATTTAGCGATGCCACACAGGCGGTTGGTAAAATACCGGTAGATGTAAATAAAGATGGTATTGACCTGATGGCTTTCACTGCTCATAAAATGTATGGTCCGAAAGGCGTTGGTGCTTTATATGTTCGCCGGAAGAACCCACGGGTAAAAGTAACAGCCCAGATGGATGGCGGAGGTCATGAAAGAGGCATGAGAAGCGGAACGCTGAATGTACCGGGAATCGTTGGTTTTGGAAAAGCCTGTGAGATCTGTGTGAATGAAATGGAAGAAGAAACAAAAAGAGTGAGTAAGCTGAGGGATAAATTGCAAACTGAATTGATGAAAGTAGAAGAGAGTTACCTGAATGGTGATAAAGAACATAAGCTGCCGCATGTAACCAATATCTCTTTTAAATATGTGGAAGGAGAAGGTTTGCTGATGGGATTTAATAAGGAAATTGCCCTGTCATCCGGTTCAGCCTGTACGTCTGCTTCCCTCGAGCCTTCATATGTGTTAAAAGCATTAGGTCTTGGGGATGATCTGGCACACAGTTCGCTTCGTTTTGGGCTGGGCAGGTTTACAACGGAAGACCAGATTGACTACACGGTGGAACAGGTAACGAAAACGGTAAATAAATTAAGGGAAATGAGTCCGCTGTGGGAAATGTATAAGGAAGGCATTGATATGAACAGCATTGAATGGGCGCATCATTAATGAAGTAAATAAGGTATATAAAGTAACCATCTAATGGCACTTTATATACTAATTACCAGATATACTTAAAACTTAATAAAATGGCATACTCAGAAAAAGTCCTCGGTCATTACACCAATCCTCAAAATGTAGGAACATTAGACAAAAGCAAGTCAAATGTAGGCACTGGCCTCGTTGGTGCACCTGAGTGCGGCGACGTTATGCGTTTGCAGATAGAAGTAGATGATAAAACAGGATTAATAACTGATGCCAAGTTCAAAACTTTTGGATGCGGTTCTGCTATTGCTTCTTCTTCGCTGGCTACCGAATGGCTGAAAGGTAAATCCGTGGAGGAAGCGATGACCATTGATAATATGACCATCGTGGAAGAGTTGAATCTGCCACCGGTAAAAATTCACTGCTCTGTACTGGCGGAAGATGCAATCAAAGCTGCTGTAAATGATTACAGGGTGAAAAATGGTTTACCTGCATTGAAGTTTGAAGAAAGTGTAATTCATTAAGGAAAGTTATGAGTGTGGAGTTAGCTAATGCAATTTACATAAGTGATAAGGCCAAAGTAAAAATTCATCAATTGATGAAAGACGCCGGAGTTGAAGAGGATGCTTCCTATTTTGTTCGTGTGGGTGTAGTGGGAGGGGGTTGTTCTGGCCTCAGTTACAAATTAGATTTTGATAACGAGCCGAAACCAATGGACCAGGTATTCGAAGATAATGGGATAAAGGTGGTAACTGATTTGAAGAGTTTTCTTTACCTCGTTAACACCACCCTGGATTTTTCGGATGGACTCAACGGCAAAGGATTTTACTTCAGTAATCCCAACGCCAGCCGTACCTGCGGATGTGGTGAAAGTTTCGCCGTATAAATTATTACACCCGAATTTGAAAACAGGAAGTCCTTTCATGTTATGTGAAGGGTTTTTTTATATAAGTAACAAGCTGGTGCAGGTGTGTCATCCTTCATAACGGGGAAGACGTTTCAATTTTAGGGTTCTCTTGATCTTTGTGTCTTGACCCTTGTGCCTTTTATTACTTATTTTGCAGCACAATCTATGTGGTCAGTTTGTAAAAAGGAACTCCGCCAATTTTTTAGCAGTCTTACAGGCTATATTGCCATTATCGTTTTCCTGCTGGTAAACGGGTTGGTACTTTTTGTGTTCGATGATAATATTCTCGACTTTGGCTATGCCACCCTTGACCGTTTTTTTCAATTAGCTCCCTGGATACTTTTATTATTGATTCCGGCAATCACCATGCGCAGCTTTGCCGAAGAATTTAAAACCGGCACCTATGAAATATTGCAGACCCGTCCGCTAAGCCACTGGCAGATTATCGGGGGTAAATATCTTGGAAGCCTGGTTGTTGTTATTATCGCATTACTACCAACCATTATTTACATTTTTTCCATCCAGCGTCTTTCTTCTAATGAAGGATTAGATATGGGAGCCACTATCGGTTCTTATATCGGTTTGTTTTTCCTCGCTGCTGTATTTACTGCTATCAGTATTTGCTGCAGCAGTTTTACCAATAATGCCGTGGTGGCTTTTATTATAAGCCTTATCGGCTGTGCTTTACTGTATTATGGCTTCAGTGCTATCAGCCGTCTGTCAGCATTTACCAATGGTGCTGATTATTATGTGGAAATGATTGGTATCGATTTTCACTACCGGAGTATCAGCCGGGGGTTGATTGATACAAGAGATGTAATTTATTTTGCTTCAATCATATTTCTTTTTTTAACGATAACAAACCGGAATTTATTAACACGGTAAGATGAGGAATACAATTAATAAAATATTTGCTTCAAAATTCTGGTGGCTATTGCTGCTAGTGGTTTTGTTTGCCGTTAATTACCTCGCTGCTGTTGTTCATGTCCGGTTTGATTTAACCAAAGAAAAAAGATACACCCTAAGCAAAGGGACAAAGGATTTATTGAAGAACCTGGATGATGAGATACAGATAGATGTTTTTTTGAAAGGAGAATTTCCTTCCGGCTTTCGGAAGTTGGCTAACAGCACAGAAGAATTCCTGCGATTACTGAAAGATCGGAACAGTTCTATAATTAGTTATCGTTTTGTTTCTCCATTAGATGAATTACCAGATGGAACATTATGGGGTGATTCGTTAGTGAAAATGGGCGCAGCGAATATTAACCTAACTGTGCAAAATAAAACAGGCCAAAGTAGTAATATTATCTTTCCTGTGGCACTTATCAGGTACAAAGGGAAACAATCTTTAGTCAATTTGTTTCCCGGAGCAAGCCGAAAAATATCTCAGGATGAACTAAACATAGCAGAAGCCCTGATGGAGTATCAGTTTATAAAAACTCTTGATAAAATAACTCAGGTAAAAAAACGAGGAATTGCATATGCTGTCGGCAATGGGGAGCCGGTAGATGGAAGAACATACAAACTTAGAACGACACTTCAGGAGGAGTATGATTTCAGAGTATTAGACCTGAATACACAAGCAAGAATTCCTGATAGTGTTAGTATCCTTCTTATTGTTAAACCCTCTGAGCAGTTTAAGGAAGACCACAAGCTAAAAATTGATCAGTTTGTCATGAATGGAGGTAAACTACTGTGCTTTATTGATAATCTATACGCAGAGATGGACAGTTTTGCATTAAAACCTGAAACAATTGCATATGATCGTAATCTCAATTTAACTGATATCTTCTTTAGATACGGGGCCCGGATAAATACTGACCTGGTGATGGACTTAAGGTGTGATGTAAACTATTTAACAGTAGGAGGCACTCCGGACGAACCGCAAAATGAATTTCTGCCCTGGAACTATTTTCCTCTCGTCACATCCCCGGAAATAAAGGCATTAATCAAAACACCCGGATATGTGGGATTACAATTTGCAAACTCAATTGATACAATAAATGTTGCTGGTGTTTCAAAGACTCCGATTTTAGTGACATCGCCCAATTCCAGAACTATGGGCACTCCCGCATTGATAAGCCTTAATGAAAACAAGACATTACCCGAGGACGAAAAATTTAAGCGAAAAGCTATTCCTGTTGCTATGTTGTTAGAAGGTAAGTTTACTTCCTTATACAACAACCGTATGCCAAAATCACAGTTAGACAGCTTTTCTGCTATGGGTGTTAGTTACAAGGGATCATCAGAACAAAATAAAATGATAATAGTAGCTGACGGAGATATGGTTCTAAACGAATTTGCGCCGGAATTTACACCAGGAGGAGAAATGGATCCTAATGTCCCCCCTAAGCCGATTGAAATGGGATGGAACAAATACACATTTGTTGAATATCTATTACAAAGGGAAGCCGGAAAATATTTTATTCCTGTAGCTAACAAGGATTTTTTACTTAATTGCGTTGAATACCTCGTTAATAAACCGGGCATCAGTGAAACAAGGAATAAAGACATCGTACTCCGCCTGCTTGATTCAAAAAAAGTAAAAGAACAGAAAACCACCTGGCAATTTATCAATATTGCCCTGCCAATATTACTGGTTATACTTTTTGGCTGGGCATATCAACAGGTAAGAAAACGAAAATATGCTGCTTAACTCTCCGTGCCTTGCATTCTTGCGCCTTGTTCCTTCCTGGTTATCTTTGCAACTTATTATAAATTCTACGGATGACAACTGATCAGCTTACTTACCTGGTTTTTGGAATTGTTTTGATAGTGGCTTTAGTTTTTGACCTTGGCCTGCTTAGTAAAAAAGGAAAAAAAGTTACTATCCGCCAGGCATTGTACCAAACCTTCTTCTGGGTTGGTCTTGCTTTAGCGTTTTTTGTTTTTATGTGGGTAGAGAAGGGTCAGGGTCTTGCACTGGAATACCTCAGTGCCTACCTGATGGAATGGAGCCTGAGTATTGATAATATTTTTGTTTTCATTCTCATCTTTTCGGCTTTTTCTGTAAAGGAAAAAAATTATGGCCGTGTCTTGCTGGCCGGTATTTTAATGGCAATAGTTTTCAGAATTATTTTTATTACTGTAGGTGTGGCACTGGTAGAAAAATTCCATTGGATTCTCTACATTTTCGGAGTGTTTCTGGTATATACGGGCTACAAAATGTTTACGGCCACTGATGATGAAGAATTTAAACCGGAAGAAAGTAAAGTGTATAAATGGATGAAAAAAATTTTACCATTGGTTCCGCATGATGGGGATGGAAAATACATGGTAAGAATAGACGGCAAGAAATTTTATACCAGCCTGTTCGTGGTAGTGATAATGCTGGCAGCCATTGACCTGGTTTTTGCATTGGATTCTATCCCTGCAGTGATGGGTATTTCAAGAGATAAGTTAGTTATTTATACTTCCAACATTTTTGCTGTGCTG
>JANPMI010000028.1:0-8806 GCA_031422725.1 Chitinophagaceae bacterium
TTGTAAAGCAATTCCCTTTGCTTCAGCCGCAAAATGTTCATCATTGCCCGCATAAATAATTGCCCTCGATGCATTGACCAGTAAACCACAATCTGTATTCATCCCAAATTGTGAAACTTCAGAAAGGCTTCCACCCTGGAAACCAACACCTGGAACCAATAAAAAATGATTGGGAATTATTTTACGGATATTGGACAATTCACTGGCCCGTGTAGCACCTGTTACAAACATGAGGTTGTTTGTATCCCCCCATTTACTAACCGTTTCCAAAACTTTTTCATATAAAAAACAACTGCCGTGGTTGGTCGCCTGACCAACCACATTTGCCTTGTCAACCACTTTCAGCATTTCAAAATCATATGCACCTTTATTACTGGTCAGGCCAAGTACTATGGCCCATTTATGTTCGTATTCTAAAAAAGGACGAACGCTGTCTTCACCCATGTAAGGCGCAATGGTAATGGCGTCAAAATTCAATGTTTCAAAAAATGCTCTTGCATATTGTGAAGATGTATTGCCAATATCACCCCGCTTGGCATCGGCAATCTTAAAATGAGTATTTGGAATATAATTGACTGTCTGTTCCATAGCTTCCCAACCTTTTACTCCGATGGCTTCATAGAAAGCTGTATTTATTTTATAGCTAACGCAAAGATCCTTTGTTGCATCAATGATCTGTTTGTTGAATTCAAAGATGGCATCTTTTTGTCCTCTTAAATGTTTAGGTATTTTGTCGATCGTTGTATCTAATCCCACACATAGATAGGAACGTTTCTTTTTTATCTCTCCAACTAAAACTTTACGGTGCATTTATATTTTTTTACAATTAACTATTCTTCCCATTTCCTGCTAGCCACTAGCCATTTCCCATTCTCTTTTTCATTTCTTCTGCAATTGCGATTGATTGCCTGTCACCTCTTTGATTCAGATGCTTTATAATGTTCTTCCTTTCCTCTTCATCACGATTCTGGCTTAATTTAAAAACATTGTCAAAACTGGTTACTTCAATTTCAAATCCTACGATCGCTTTTACCATGTTGTTAATGTAGCTGTCGGGTAATTTATCAAATGAAGCTGCTGTTCCTTTACCTACATATTTATCGGTAATATCATTTACAGCCTTTACAGTTCCGGCCTCATCGGTGAAACTGATCTTTCCCTTTGCATGTACAGTCATATAGTTCCAGGTGCTGCCGGATAATGGGTCCTTGTACCAATCAGCCGTTACGAAACAATGCGGGCCGTTGAATATCACTAATACATTTTCATTTTTTACAAATGCTTTGTGATGGTCCGTATTTTTCATCAGGTGGCCGGTAAGAAATATTTTTTCTTCTCTTCTTTCAAAGTTCAATGGTAAGTGTGATGCTACCGGGTATTCTTCTCCAAAACCTGTTACAACAGCAAAGGAGTTTTCTTTCATGAAAGCAATGACCAAGTCCTGGTCTTGTTCTGTGAAGTATGGAAATTTGTACATAATTTATTTTGTTACGGGCATTTGTTTTTTATGGCATCATCGTTGTGTCACTCACTTATACTGCATACCGTTTATCAACTTTTATTGCCATTGATTCACTGATTATTTTTTATCATTTTTAAAATGAGTGAATCAGTAGCAAGGTTATTCTTCTCCATCATCTTCGCAATTACCCTTCTCCTCCAGGAGAAGGGATAGGGATGAGGCTAAGAATCATTTTCTCTATTTCTTCACTCTGCCATTTTTCTTCAATGCCGGGCAATGCCATTATTTTTTGCATGATCTTTTCCTGCCTGGCTCCATTCTTCAAGGCATCGCTATATCTTATGTCCGGACTGAATGTGACTTGTGAATAAGCCGGCAGCCATTTGTCCGGATATTTTGCGCTGAACTTTGCTTCAATCTTTTTCTGTAATAAAAATTTCGGATCACCGACCTTATCCCTCATCTCTACAAAATTATTCAATGCAAGATCTGCAATGGCATCGTCATCAGGTTTACGAAGGTTTTGATATTCCGCTAAGATCGCTTCCCAGTTTCCTTCCAGTTTATATATAAGCCCGTTTAAAACAGAACAATCTTCAAAGCCACAGTTCATGCCTTGTCCGAAGAAAGGAACGATGGCATGAGCCGCATCGCCTATCAAGGCAAATTTATCTTCCCTTATCCAGGGAAAACATTTGACTGTTACCAGGGAAGAAGTTGGATTATTAAAAAAATCATTTACATAACCGGGCATCAGCTTTACTGCATCAGGAAATGTTTTTCCAAAAAAAGTTTTTACCTTCTCCTCTGTATCTAATTTTGAAAATGATGCTTCGCCTTCAAATGGAAAGAACAGGGTACAGGTAAAGCTTCCATCCAGGTTAGGCAGGGCAATCAGCATGTAATCTTTTCGGGGCCAGATATGCAATGCATTTTTCTCTAATAAAAAATTACCATTCTCAGCTGCGGGTATGGTTAATTCTTTATAACCACAATCAATATAGTATTGATGATAATCGAACTTATCATGATTTAATTGGTGTTGCAAACGGGCAGCAGAGAATGCACCATCTGCTCCGAAAATAATATCCGTTCCTGCATCAGTTGTATCGCCACTCTTTGTATTGGTAAATTCTATTTCATTTTCCTTCCAGTTGATAGTGGAGCATTTTTCATGAAAGTGAATTTCTGCTCCCTGCTCTTCGGCAAGGTCCATCAGCTTTTTATTCAACTCTCCTCTTGAAACAGAATTAATAAACTGTCCTTCTTTTCCATAAGGTTGAAAAGCGGTGGTTCCATCCAGGTTGTGAATAAAACGGCCATGCATCGGAATGGAAATTTTTCTTATCTCTTCCACTAAGCCTACTTTCTCCAATGCCAATAAACCTCTGTCGCTTAATGCAAGATTGATGGAGCGGCCTGCTTCTACTGTTGCCCGCCGCATATCACCCCGGCGTTCATAAATTTTGACCTTGTACCCTCTCTTTGATAAATAAATTGATAAGAGTGAGCCAACGAGACCTGCACCGATTATAGTAATGTTTTTTTTCATTTTGCCACTGCTTGTCCCGACTTTTCGGGAAAGACACAAAGGAAATTGCTTAGAGTCTTTGCGGTTATTTAATTATCAAATCCAAAATTTGTCCGAATTTATAAATGTCTTCAAATGAATTATACAACGGTACCGGCGCCACCCGGATAACATTTGGCTCCCGCCAGTCGGCAACAACTCCCTGCTTTGTTAATTCATTAAAACCCTCCTTACCATTCTTGAGCATCATAATCGAAACCTGGCAACCTCTCTCCTTCTCATTTGCCGGAGTAATTATTTTCAGTACTTTTTCTTTTTGTTTATTATTGATTTCATTCAAAATAAAATGAAGATAACCCGACAATAATTTTCTCTTCGCATGCAATTTATCTATTCCTGCTTCTTCAAAAATATCCAGCGATGCTTTGTGTGCTGCCATAGATAATACCGGCGCATTACTTAACTGCCATCCTTCTGCTGTTGGTATCGGGTCAAAACCTTTCTCCATTTTAAACCGGGTTTCTTTTTTATATCCCCACCATCCGGCAAACCGTGGCAAGTTTTTATTCGCTGCATGTTTTTCATGAATATAAATTCCTGCCACTCCACCCGGGCCACTGTTCAGGTATTTATAAGAACACCAGCAGGCAAAATCAGCATTCCAGTCATGTAAATGCAATTCTGCATTACCTGCTGCATGGGCCAGGTCAAATCCGGCATAAGCACCAACAGCATGTGCAGCATCTATTATTACTTTCATATTGAACAACTGACCGGTGTAATAGTTGACACCGCCAAATAAAACTACAGCCACACTATCGCCATGTTGTTTTATGGTGGAAATAATATCCTCTGTTCTTAATGTATATTCTCCTTCTCTTGGTGATACTTCAATTACTGTATCCGCAGGATTGAAACCGTGATAGCTTGCCTGCGTTTCAAAAGCATACTGGTCGGAAGGAAAAGCTTTGGCTTCGCAAATAATCTTATACCGTTGTTTGGTGGGACGATAAAATGTTACCATTAATAAATGAAGATTAACGGTTAACTGATTCATCACCACTACTTCATTTTCTTTACAACCAATAATCTTTGATAATTGTTTTGGGAAAATTTCATGATAAGGCATCCAGGGGTTTCTTGCATGAAAATGACCTTCTACTCCAAGGCTGGCCCAATCTTCAAGTTCATCCACCACATAATCCTGTGTCCGTTTTGGTTGCAGCCCCAATGAATTACCGGTGAAATAAATACATTCTTTTCCAAACATCAACGGGATGTAGAACATTTCCCGGAAATGTTTCAGCGGGTCTTTTTCGTCTAATCCTTTTGCAAACTCTAAAGTATTTTGATAATTCATTTTCTAATAATCGCTTAAAATCAAATAAATCTTAGCTCTAAATCGTCGCTATTACTTTCAATTCAATCGCAATTGGCGTCGGTAAACTTTTTACTTCTACTGTTGTCCGGCAAGCCTGCCCCGAAGTAAAGTAGTCTGCATAAATTTTATTATAAACAGGAAAATCTTTTTTCATATTCGTTAAGAAAACTGTCACATCAATAATTTTATCCCAACTGCTGCCGCTTGCTTCCAGTACTGCTTTTATATTGGCAAAAACGGAATGACATTCGGCTTCAATGTCATACTTTATAATATTTCCCTCTGCATCCAATTCCAAACCAGGGATAGAATTGTCTTTGGGGTTTCTTGGACCAATTCCGGAAAGAAAAAGAAGGTTACCCACTTTTCTTGCATGAGGATAGGCACCCAGTGGTTTTGAAGCCTTATCAGTATGAATTATGTCAGACATTTGTTTCAGGTTTTTTTGGATTTTTTTATCCACCATAAAGTAGCGGTAAGATGTACGATCTGGACAATAAATTAACTGGTTTAGTGAAAGGGTTTAATGGCATTTTTCACTATAAACTCACAAATCATTTTAAGGTTTTTTATTTTCTCTGGTTGTAATATTAAAATCCATTTTTCTGCCGGAATATCCAACTCAAACAAATGATTAAAATAATCTGCTAATTTATACGGTTCTGGTAAATCACAAATATCTCTCCATTTTCTGACTGTAATCTCAAAAGTCAATTCCTGATACCCTTCCACTTCAGGATCAAATTTTTGTTGCTGTAAATAATTTGCCTGAAGTCTTGCAAGAACCTCTTCAGAAGTATACCTGTTTATAGCATCCATAAATTATAATTGTATGCATACATTCTTCGCCTCTGTAAAAAACCGCAAAGCTTCCCAACCACCTTCCCTGCCTACACCGCTGTTCTTCAAACCTCCAAAAGGTGTTCTTAAATCCCGGAGCAGCCAGCAGTTGATCCAAACAATGCCGCTTTCTACTTTTGCAGCCACCCTGTTTGCTTTTGAAATATCCTGTGTCCAGATAGTAGCGGCCAACCCATATTGCGTAGCATTCGCCAGTTGTATGGCTTCTTCTTCTGTTTTAAAAGATTGTAATGTAACAACCGGGCCGAAAATTTCTTCCTGGTTGGTCTGGCAATTTTGTCCTAATCCTTCTATTATTGTTGGCTGAATAAAATATCCGTTAGCACATCTTCCTTCCAACTTTACTGCATGGCCACCACATAAAATTTTTCCTCCCTCCTGTCTGGCGGTATCAATACACCGCATTATTTTATCATAATGAACTTTGCTGACGATAGCCCCTTGTTTTGAATCTTCTTCCAATGGGTCACCCACCGTCAACTTCTTCGTCCATTCAACAAAGTTGGTTTTAAATTTTTCATAAATACTTTCTTCAATCAATATCCTGCTGGCGCACAAACAAATTTCTCCCTGGTTGGCAAAGGAAGAGCGGATGGTTTCAAAAAACACTTTATCCCAATCACAATCTGCGAAAATCACTGATGGGTTTTTGCCTCCCAGTTCCAGCGACAATTTTTTAAATTTTGGCGCAGCCAGTGACGCAATCCTTTCTCCGGCCTTTGTACTGCCGGTAAAAGATATAGCTTTTATGTCAGCATGTTTTACAATGGCTTCACCGGTTGTATTGCCTGCACCATGAACTATGTTCAAGACTCCATCGGGCAAACCGGCTTCCTTACAAATTTTTGCAAGAAGAAAAGCAGTAACAGGTGTCACTTCAGATGGTTTTGCAATCACACAATTACCTGCGGCCAATGCCGGTGCAATCTTCCAGGTAAATAAATACAACGGAAGATTCCAGGGAGAAATGCAACCAACAATACCAATGGGCTGGCGAAGCGTATAGTTCACTGCTTTGTCCTCCATAGTATGACTCTCCGTAGCAAAGTGCATAATGCCGGTGGCAAAGAATCTGAAATTCGCAGAAGCTCTTGGAATATCAACTTGTTTACTTAACCAAAGTGGTTTGCCATTGTCATTTGTTTCGGCAAGAGCTAATGTATCAAGATTTTCATCAATCAGTTCTGCGATTCGATTAAGAATTTTGAATTTTTGTTCAGCCGGTGTTATACTCCAGGATGAAAATGCTTTTTTAGCAGCTGCAACAGCGATGTTTACATCCTTTTCATTGCTGTCGGGAATTTGTCCGTAAACTTCGCCAGTTGCAGGATTGGTATTGTCTATAAAATTTCCGCTTAATGGGCCGATTAAATTTCCACCGATATAATTTTCTAAATGATATGGAATTTCAAGCTTCATGTTATTAGTTATTGGTTGCTGGTGCTTCAAAGATTGAAAAGAAATTTCTGGTTTTCAGCAACAAGCAACCAGAAAGCAGCGGCTAAATACTTCCTGTTCGTCCCCCATCCACCGGAATACTCACCCCGTTTACATAAGAAGCCGCAGGTGATGCCAAAAAAGCTGCTACTGCTGCAACTTCCGAAGCATCCCCAAAGCGTTTCATCGGCACTTCCTCCATCATATTTTTTTCCACTATATCAACCACGGTGTTTCCCTTCTTTGCTATGTTTTCAATTAATGCTGACAAACGATTTGTGGAAGTGAATCCTGGTAATACATTATTCACCGTAATATTAAACTGTCCCAGTTCATTCGCCATGCTTTTTGCCCAGCTTGCCACTGCCCCACGAATAGTATTACTAACACCTAAATTCTTCAACGGAATTTTTACGGAAGTAGAAATAATGTTGATGATGCGGCCATATCCTTCTTTTTTCATCGAAGGCACAACAGCTTTCGCCAGAATATGATTACAAATGAGGTGCTGGTTAAATGTGTTCAGAAAAGCTTCTTCGGTTGCTTCAATAATGGGGCCTGCTGCCGGGCCTCCTGTATTATTAATAAGAATGTGAACCGGACTTTTCGCCACATGAATCTCTATTACTTTTTTTACTTCATCAGGTTTACTAAAATCGGCAAGCAAATATCCGTGTTGCTGCCGGAGAGCAATATCCAGGCTTCGTACTGCCGTTTTTAAAGCCTCCTCATTTCTTGCTATCAACGTGCAATTGGCCCCCAATAAAGCCAATTCTTCAGCTATCGCCAGACCAATGCCCTGGGTGCTCCCGCAAATGATGGCATATTTTCCTTCGAGAGAGAGATTCATATAATCAAACCTACGGTAAAAAGTTGTAATTTTTCATCCAAGATTGTTGGCCACAAAGGCACAGAGACACTAAGAACCTTTACTTTGTGACTTAGTGTCTTTCCCGAAAAATCGGGACAAGTAGTGGCAAATTTTATTCAAAAATAAAAACCAACTCCATGCCAGTTGCTGCTCCTTTCAACCTGAAAAAATGGATTGACGAAAACCGCAACCTGCTGAAACCGCCAGTGGGTAATCAATGTGTGTATAAAGATGCCGAGAATTTTATCGTCATGGTTGTTGGTGGACCCAATGCCAGGAAAGATTATCACTTTAATGAAACGGAAGAATTATACTTCCAGGTAGAAGGTGATATTGTGGTAAAAATTATTGATAACGGCGAATTCAGAGATATTCCCATAAAGGAAGGCGAAATATTTTTATTGCCACCAAAAACACCTCACTCCCCACAACGGGGACCGGGTACAGTTGGTTTGGTAATTGAAAAGAAAAGAGAATCAGAAGATGATGGCTTTATCTGGTTCTGCGAAAAATGCGGCAATAAACTCTATGAAGAAACATTGCATGTGGATGATATTGTAAAACAATTGCCGCCGGTGATGAACAGGTTTTGGGAGGATATGATGCACAGGACTTGTGAGAAGTGCGGGGCAGTGATGGAACCACCGGTGAAAAAGAACCCCCAG
The DNA here is from genome assembly GCA_031422725.1 of Chitinophagaceae bacterium. Lineage (GTDB taxonomy): Bacteria > Bacteroidota > Bacteroidia > Chitinophagales > Chitinophagaceae > JJ008. The sequence continues at coordinate 8,209 of JANPMI010000028.1, forward strand.
TGATAGATTGATAATTTAAGTTTTCCTATTCCCCTAAAGGGGAGTAACACAAGTTTTATAAGTACAAAAGAATTTTATTTTATAACCGACTAAAAAAAGCTCCGCCAGTTGGCGGATTGGGGTATATGAAAATTGACATCCATACACACATCATGCCGGCAACAATGCCCAACTGGACGGAAAAGTTTGGTTATGGCGAATTTATTCACCTTGAACACAGGGAGTGTGATGCCTGCATGATAAAAGGAGATAAATTGTTCCGGGTAGTAGAAGAAAATTGCTACAAAGCCGATGTCCGGCTAAAAGAAATGGAAGAAACAGAAGTAAGCATACAAGTGCTTTCCACCATTCCTGTTTTATTTAATTATTGGGCAAAGCCATTAGACGGTTATCAAACTTCACGGTTCTTCAATGATCATATTGCTGAAACAGTAGCTAAAGAACCCAATCATTTTATCGGGCTGGGTACTGTTCCGTTACAGGATGTAAATCTCGCCATCAAAGAAATGGAAAGATGTGTAAAAGAATTGAAGATGCCGGGCCTGGAAATCGGTTCCAATATTAATGGTAAGAACCTTTCTGATGAATCATTCTTTCC